>CAIPID010000291.1 GCA_903865015.1 uncultured beta proteobacterium
GCGGCTGTAGCTCAGTGGATAGAGTATTGGCCTCCGAAGCCAAGGGTCGTGGGTTCGATCCCCGCCAGCCGCACCATTTTTTCATGTCAAACCGTCTCAGATGGCTCCAAAAAAGCCAGTTTCTACAGCTACGGCGGTTTTTGATAGCCTCACCTCACCTCTCTACACGCATTCGACCGCTCCAAACCGACGCTTCCCCGACCTTATTACTACACGATTATTGAAGGCGGTATTGGCAAATGAGGTTGCGCCCTATTCCATGGCAGAGCTTTCGGCGCTAGCGCTGCATTGCACCCGCCAGGAAGATGCCGCACGCAAGGTGGAACGTCGCATGCGCAAGTCCGATGCCGCCATGCTGCTGGAGTCTAGGATCGGTGAGGAATTCACAGCGATCGTTACCGGCAGCACGCCCGAAGGTTCTTGGGTGCGGCTTTTGTCACCACCAGTTGAGGGCAAATTGGTTGGAAGCATTGTCAGACCCGCAATAGGTGTCCAGGTTCGCGTGACACTGGTCTCAACCAATGTCGAACGCGGTTTCATTGACTTTTCTCTCGTGATCTGATCCGTTCCTACTTGTTCACCGTAGCCTTAGGTAGTTCTGGCTTAGTGAGAACCTACACGGGCTCCTACTGTTTGCGACAGCAAGAGCTGAAGGCCTGGCTCAAGACCCATAGCCTCTGATAGCGCAACCCTGTCAAACCATGCCCTCAACACCGTAGCCAGTTTTGCAGAAGCACAGTACAAATAGACGTTTTGTGCCATCGCACCTGCTGAAGTACTGGCATAGGCCGTTCGCCGTGCCGCTGGAATCAATTTCATTTTTGAATGGTCTGCTACGTAAATCAGATCCAGCGGAGCGGTATCAACGAAATCCTGATTTCCTGTCAATGGTCGCACGTCTTTATCGGTAACCCTTTGCAGGCTGTGAGTTTTCTGAACGTATAGATACAAGCCTTGCGGCATGGCTACGTAAAGAAGCACTTCCTGGGCATTCATCGCGCTGGGCATCGTGCGCCCCTGGTGCTCGATGCGATTGATACCACAGGCCGCCCAAATCAGGTTTGATAAAGTTTGGGGATCCAACGCCTGTGGAGCAAACTCCCGCTGGGAATGTCGCCCATTCAACGCCTCCATCAGAGGAATACCCCCTGTGCGTTGCGGATGAACCAGCGGCATGCACTGAATACCACCTGCGACCGCAGGCAAAGGTTTGATTTGGCCAATCATTCCCATGGCAAGTTTGGTGAGGGTATTCATATCCGGCTCCCGTTCGTAGTGTTGGTTGGATGGCTCTAGCGCACCAAGCCCGGATACAACCTGACTGCAATCGCAATAAGCGCCAATGCAATGATGGTCAGAATGCCCAGATCTGTAGCGATGTGTGATGCTGATAATTCACCTGGAACCATCAGACTGCGCAATGCATCGACCAAGTAAGTCAAGGGGTTGAATCGCGCGACGAGCTTGAGCCAGTCCGGCATCAAGTCCAATGGGTAGATTGCGCTGCTTGCAAAGAATAGGGGCATGGTCAGCACCTGCCCCACGCCCATGAAGCGTTCACGCGTTTTGACGATGCAGGCAATGATCAGCGAGAAGGTGGAAAAGAGCGCGGAACCCAGTACCACCGTACAAAGCACCGCCAATACAGCCAGCGGCTCATAGCGCATTGGCAATTGCATCGACGCCGCCAGTGCGTAGATAACACCGCATTGCACAAGCCCCCGAAAGCCTGCCGAGAGCGCCTTTCCGAGTACCAGTGCGCTGCGATAGGCCGGGCTGACCAACTGTTTGTGGACTACACCCAGATCGCGCTCCCAGATCACCGCAATGCCATAAAAGATGGCGCTGAACAGAACGCTTTGCGCCAGTATTCCCGGCGTAATGAAAACCAGGTAGCTACCCGGACCACTGTGAATACCGCGAACCTTTTCCATGACCTGACCGAAGACGGTCAACCACAGCACCGGCTGCACAGCGCGGGTGATCAGTTCCGTTGGATCCCGCGCGAGTTTGCGCAACTCGACGTCGGCAACCGCGGCGGTCTCCAGACAGAACTTGGCGATACCCATTTCAGCCCAGCCGACTTGCGGTAACACGCGCCTCCCTGGTATCCACGAATCCGCCGCCGCGGACAATGCTCCCGCCACAGAAGTGTGAGAACACATCGTCCAGGGTCGCAGTTGCCGACAGCGCTGCGCACAGGTCACTCGGTGTGCCTTGAACCACCAGTCGCCCCGCGTTCAGGATGGCGAGTTCGTCGCACAGCCTCGATGCCTCCTCCATGTCATGCGTGGTAAGCAGCACGGTCATGCCAAAGTCTTTGCGCAGAGCCTGAAGGCGATCCCATACGGCGTGGCGTGCGAGTGGGTCCAAGCCGATGGTCGGCTCATCCAGAAATAGCACACTTGGCCGGTGTAACATCGCTTGGGCCAACTCCAGACGACGAATCATCCCGCCTGAATAGGTGCTCACCAGATGATTAGCCGATTCCTCAAGTCCCATTAAGCGCAGCGCATCCGCAATCCTGGTGGCTCGGTCCCCAGAGTGCACGCCATATAGGCGCGCAGAAAATACCAAATTTTCTCGCGCGGTCAAGCTGCCGTCAGCTGACAGCATCTGCGGAACGTATCCGATATGCGAACGCACTGCAGATGGCGCTTGCACGATGCTAAGCCCGGCAACCAGTGCGTCTCCCGAAGTGGGCGGCAACAGCGTGGTCAGCATCTTGATCAGAGTGCTCTTGCCTGCGCCATTGGAGCCGAGCAAGCCAAATATCTTTCCCCTGCTGATGGTGAAAGAGACGTTGTCAACCGCTAAAAAATCGCCGAACCGACAGGTCAATGCCATTACATTAAGCGCAATGGCGTGATCGTCGGCAGCGACTACCCCTGCCTTTAGGTCAGTCACCCGGGTGTCGCAGCGCAGTGTCAGGCAGTTTCAAATGCGGAGTCTTTGACGCCTGCAAGTATGGACTTCGCTTTGTCAACGTCTTGCGCAGTGCCGTGAACCATCAATACATACTTGTCGACTTTCAGTGCCGTTTCATATTTGAGAATCTGGTCCTTTGGTATGCCAACGCGGCTCAGCGCAGCACCAATTGCTGACAACCCACCAACCAGAACAGCTCCTTCCATGGCGCTCACCAAAACCGAGACAATAGGCCCAGCCATTGCAACGACCCCGAGCGGTGGAAGAAAGAATACAGCAGGTGCCATCAGAATCCCCCAAATGCTGCCCCAAAAGGCGCCGTTGCCGCCCCAAGTCGCGATCTTGTCGCCGGTCGTATAAAAGCCGACTGGATGCTCCTCGCTGTGGTAGCCCTTGCCGATCAGCGAAAGCTTGGTAACGTCAAAGCCAAACTGTTTAAGCGAGTGAATGGCCTGTTCAGCTTCCTGATGCGAGTTGCAAATAAATACGGATGCATTTGAAGAATTAGTGACGGGCATATTGATCCTTTGAATTGATTGGTGAAGGGGTCGAAGGCGCTGACTTCCTGAACTCCGTTCAATGGGTCATGCACTAATGAGTTACTGTCTGCCTTTTCGGCATACAACTCTGTTCGGTAGAGCACTTAGTCAAAATAATTCGCACGTCATCCACCTTTCCGCGACAACTTGGAAAATTTAAATTGGTAACCTTTGGTGAGGTGAGACGCTGTTTGAAGAAACGGGTAATCTTTGACCTTTATCGGTATACTTTTTGAATCAATTTTTCTCGCTTCGCTGGGTAAGCATGCACGGCCTAGTTGTACTTCTAGGGCTGACTGTTTACGCTATCGCCTCGCACACACTCCGACAACGTCGCAATCCTTCCGCAGCCATCGCCTGGGTGAGCCAAGTCTTAAGCGCCGCTTTGCGGGAAAGACGCAATCCACCCGCAATTCGTGAGCCGTGGCCTACAAAAGCTTTTGGCGGTATTTATGGCGGTACTTTTTGTACAAATTAAAAAATTGACCTAGATTCTCTTCTCAAAGTGGTATCAATGTGATCCCCGCCAGCGCACCAACTCAAGTGGCGTTCTTCAACACCAGAGCGCGTTCATACAACGCATTGCGCCCCTCGCCTGTCAGTTCAGCGGCGACTTTGACGGCTGTTTTAAGCGGCAGTTCGGCCAACAAAATGCGCAGCACGCGGTCATGGTCTTGTCCCGTTGCAGACACCTCCGCACGGGCATGTACCACCAAAGCAAACTCACCTTTCAAGCGCTGCGGGTTCGCATCAAGCCAAGCGCTCAGGTCTTGTGCCGCCAAGGTGGCAATTTCTTCAAACTGTTTGGTCAGTTCGCGGCCCACTGTCACTTGTCGCTCGCCCAACACACCCAGTGCTGTTGCCAGTGCTTCGATGCGATGCGGCGCCTCCAGCAGCACTTGGGTGCGCGAGTCTTCGCATAAGGCTTGCACGGCATGTTGGCGCTCGGTGGCTTTGCTGGAGAGAAAACCTACAAACACAAAACCAGAAGCATCGTGTGCGGGCGTACCGCATGCAC
>CAIPID010000292.1 GCA_903865015.1 uncultured beta proteobacterium
CGCAAACTGGGAAGACGGTGATGATGTGATCATTGTTCCTTCACTGAAAGACGAAGCCCTTATCAAGCAGAAATTCCCTAAAGGCTATAAGGAAGTCCTGCCTTATCTGCGGATTACTCCACAGCCTACGCGTTAATTCTCACTTGCTTTGTAAGTAAAAAGCCATCGCCTATTTTTAATAGGCGATGGCTTTAACTTTTTATCTCGATGACTAACCGGACTTAGGGCAGGATTGCATCCAGGCTGGTGTTGACCTCGATGAGGATCGGCGTGCGCGCCTCGATGGCCGACTTGATTACGGCATCAATTTCTTCTTTGGTATTGATGCGTGTTGAGGCCATGCCGAAACTACGCGCCAGATCATGAAAGTCCGGATTAAAGAGTGACGTACCGCTGACGCGTCCTGGATAGCCACGCTCCTGATGTAGTCTGATCGAGCCATAGCTGCCGTTTTTGGATACGATAAATATGATCGGCAACTGTCGCTCTACGGCGAGAATCATTTCATTGCCCGTCATGAGGAACCCACCGTCACCCACCATGCAGATTGTTGTGCGTGTTGGTTCGCGTAAGGCACAAGCCAGTGCTGCAGGCGTGCCGTAGCCCATGGCCCCTGCAAGTGGTGCCATCAGGCGTTGACCGGTCTTAAACGTAAAGTGACGGTATACAGGCGCTGCAAAGGTCCCCGCATCCAGGCAGATCGTCGTGTCAAGCGGGGCGTGATCGTTGACCGCATGGACAACTTCAGTAAAGTTCACACCTTGTTTCGGCGTGCGGTTTGGCCAGGCCGCCCAAGTCTGCGAGTGATTTCGCAGTGTTTTAAGCCAAGCCTGACGTGCCAGATCTGGGGTAGGTGCCGCCGAGTGCGTCAGCGCTTTGACGAGTCCTACGGGATCACATACGAGAGGGAAATCAGCAACCGTATCCCAGTTGATCATGCGTGAGTCTGGATAGCAGTGCAGCAACGTCTGAGGCGCTTGCGCGTATTTTGGGAAGGCATAGTTTTGAGTGGTGATGTCACCTAGGCGAGTTCCCAGCGCAATAATGAAATCGCTTTCTTGCAACGACGCCATTTGTGCGGCTGGATTGGAAAGTCCAAGATCGCCAACATACAAGGTATCATCATTTGCAAAGATATCGTGGCGACGGAATGACACCATCACAGGCAGTTGCCAGTGGTGAGCGAAGGCCTGTAATGCCTCGCGACCACCGGGGCAGTCGAATTCGCCGCCCGCGATGACGACTGGCTTCTGCGCGGTAGCGAGCGTGTGTATGATCCTCTGCATAGTTTGGGCATCCGGCAGACCAAACACAGGGGGATGATTTTTGAAGGACGGTTTTTCTACTGCTTGTTGCTGAATATCCTCTGGGATCACGAGCACCACAGGCCCTGGTACGCCTGAGGTTGCAATCCGAATGGCTTTGAATGCAGCCTCGGCGAGTTGCTCAGGCGTTTGGCACTCAAACACCCATTTGGCGATAGAGCCAAACATCTGCTGGTAATCAATTTCTTGAAAGGCCTCACGGCGCAGATCACGTGCGGCGATCTGACCAATGATCAAAATCATGGGCACAGCGTCTTGTTGAGCGGTATGCACTGCAATCGCTGCGTTCGATGCGCCAGGTCCGCGGCTCACCAAGGCAACGCCAGGACGGCGTGTCAAACGGCCATCTGCTACGGCCATGTAGCCAGCACCGCCTTCGTGACGGCAAGTGATGACATCAATTTTCGGGAAGTCGACCAATGCGTCGAGCAACCCCAGATAGCTTTCGCCGGGTACTAAAAAGACCCGATCCATGTCGTGATCACTAAAAACCTGAAAGAGGGCGTGGCTAGAGGTAAAAGTTTTCATGTCTGCTAAAGGATTATTTTTTATTTTGAAGCATGAAAATTAGCACAGCTTGCCACTGCGCGCCTGTGGTTTCGGCTGAGGTTTCGCTTGGGTTATATCGTGGTGGGCGCTATTTACTGTTAACAGGGATGCTGCAAAGCGCAGTTTGTTGTAAATAATCAGCATCTAAATAACTGTGCTTGCAAACAGTACTGTATGCGTGTACAGTACTGTTTATGGAATCAGTGTTTTGAGCAGCTAAACCGCTTCATCGTGTTTTGACTCGTTTCACTCCACTTGATGCCAAACGATTTTGCCGGTTCTAGGTCCCCGGCCACCACCTTCACAGCGCAAGTTGTGGAGGTGGTACCTAACAAAAGTTAATAGTTACGTTAAAAATTACAGGAGCATCACTATGCAACGCGAAATCCGTCACACGTACTCACCCTCATTCGCTACTTCATCCGTGGCAGACAATGGTACCAGCGCACGTCAGATCGTATCTGACATCGCCTTGTTGGCATTCTGGGGCGCAATGGTTCCTGCATTTTTATGGATTGGCAACGCAGCAGGGTTTTAATCTCAGCTGCAGTTCATTGCTGCAGGTCAACGTAACAGTTACGCGCCCGCTCCCGAGAGCAACACGACACCTGCTCCGATTGCACAGCAGCCAGCCAGTCTGCCCCAGCCAACGGCCTCTCGTAAAAAATAAAGCCCGGCGAGCGTAACCAGTAACATTGACATCTCGCGTGCAGGCGCGACCAAGCTGACTGGAGCTCCATCACGTAAGGCATAGAGCACTAGGATGTAGCCGAGCGGCGATAGCAGGCCGATCGCCCATGCCAGAGGCCAATAGCCTTTGACAGCTTGTCTGGCTTGTTTCGGGTTGCGCGCCACGTGCGGAAACATCATCACTGTTTTAGTCACGCAAGTCGCCCAGTCAAACAAAACGGGCGCAATTGCCAGGGTTTTGACACCATATGCATCGACCAGTGTGTAGGCTGCAATGAGTGTCCCGACGAGCAGTCCCCAGCGCACGCCCACGATCGCTGTAGGCGTCAGTAATCGGGTAACTTGACCTTGCGTGGCAATAAGAATCACGCCAAACACCACGCACAGCATGCCGCCGATCCCCCGGAGACTGGCCGGCTCACTCATAAATAAAAGTGCTCCAAAGGTCGACAGCAAAGGACCGGTGCCTCTTGCAACTGGATATACGACGGATAAATCAGCCAGCTGATAACCGCGCTGCAGACAGAGACTGTAAATTAAGTGTAGTAATCCGGATAGCAAAATGCATAGAACGACGGGCAAGCTCCAGCTTGGATTGTCAACGATTAAGATCCAAAGGACCCAGGGCAGGTAAATAACCGTTGAACAGAACCCATACGCAAACACGAAAGCGGGTCCTACGTGTGCGGCTTTTTTGTTTAAAAGATTCCAGGTCGCGTGCGCGACAGCTGCAGCGATGACCAGGAGTAGTGCGGTATAAGTCATGCAAAGCCTAAAAATGTAGTAGAATCATGGGCTAACGTTTACATCCTCTGCCCGGTTGTGCCATCTGAATAGGTCAAGTGTGCACCAAAAATACCAAATTACCGAGAGCATGATGTCCTGGAGTTGTTATGAATCTGATCCAAATTCTTGAAAAAGAAGAAATCGCCCGGTTGACCGGCGGTAAATCAATCCCCGAGTTTGCACCTGGCGACACCGTTGTTGTCAGCGTTAATGTAGTCGAAGGCACACGTAAGCGTGCACAGGCTTTCGAAGGTGTCGTGATCGCACGTCGCAATCGTGGTCTGAATTCAGCTTTCATCGTTCGCAAGATTTCATCTGGCGAAGCCGTTGAGCGTACATTCCAGTTGTACTCACCCCAGATCGCTTCGATCGAAGTCAAGCGTCGTGGTGACGTGCGCCGTGCCAAGCTCTACTATCTGCGCGATCGTTCAGGCAAGTCAGCGCGTATTAAAGAAAAACTGGTCCGCAAGACCGTTGTCGCTGCAGCTTAATTTACAAGCTGTTTGCACGAAAGAGCACCCTGAAATGGGTGCTTTTTTTATGGATATTTTTTAAAATTAGTGGTTGCCCAGATAGAGTTGCGTCATTTTAGAATCTGACAATAATGTACTGGCGCGTCCAGACAACACACAACGCCCCTGATCCAGGATATAGCCGCGATCACTGATCTCCAGCGCTTGGCGGGCGCGTTGTTCAACCATCAGTACCGCTACGCCACGCTTGGGTAATTCGCACACGAGTTCGAACACCTTTTCGACCAGAGCGGGGGCGAGGGCTGCGGTTGGTTCGTCTAGCACCATCAGTTTGGGTGATGGCATCAGGGCACGCGCAAACGCGAGTTGCTGACGTTCTCCTCCAGACAGATTGCCTGCACGTTGCGATAGCTTTTCAACCAGAGCGGGAAAGGCCTCCAGCACCTCTCGCATGCGTGATTGAATCTGTTTAACTCCACGCACCACGAGCAAGTTTTCACGAACGGTCAGTGAGGAGAAGACATTCGCCACTTGCGGGACATAGGCCAGTCCTGAGTAAAAGCGGTCTTCGGCGGCCAGTTGAGTGATGGGTTGACCATCAAGCGAAATTTCGCCACGTACCCGTGGTAACAGCCCTAACACCGCTTTAACCAACGTGGATTTCCCTGCGCCATTGGTCCCCGCAATTGTCACGATTTCTTCGGGACCGACTTCAAGACTGATGTCATGAATGATATCGACATCACTGTAGCCGCCAGATATCGAATTCAAACTGAGCAAACTCACGCGACACCTCCCATGTACGCTTGCTGGACGCGCGGGTCATCGAGAACTGATTGAGGATCTCCTTCGGCCAGAACTGCGCCACGATCCATCACAATCAGTCTTTTGGTCAGAGACTTTAATGCCTGCAGATGGTGCTCAATGACGATGAAAGCGATACCTTGCGCATTCAGCGTATGTACGTGCTGGCAGATTTCCTCAATCAACACCGGATTGACGCCTGCAAACGGCTCGTCGAGCAGAATGCAGCGAGGATCAAGCATCAGTACGCGACCGAGTTCGAGCAATTTTTTTTGCCCACCTGAGAGTTGGCTGGCTTGCGTATCGCGTACGTTAGTCAGATTCAAAAAACTGAGAATATGGTCTGCCTTGTCTGTCAGGATTTGCTCGCGATGCTTACGTGCTGCCGTAGTAATCAGTGAGGCAAATAATTGTTCGCCTTGCGGATTAGGTGCGGCCGCGAGCAAGTTTTCGTGGACGGTGAGGGATTTAAATTCTCTGGGGACTTGAAAGGTCCTGACCAAGCCACGCTGCGCGCGCAAATAGGGCGGCATCTTTGAGATGTCATGGTCTTCGAAGAGTATTTTTCCGCTTGATGCGGATTGCTGGCCTGCAATCGCGGCGAAGAGCGTGCTTTTACCGGCGCCATTCGTGCCTGCAATCCCCAGGATTTCTTTGGGCTGCAATGAAAGCGACACCTCATCTACTGCGGTAAATCCACCGTATCTGCAACTGACATTTTGTACCTGAAGCATCATGCCGTGGTCTTCCCGAATAGTCCATTGGGTCGATACATCGTCACCAGAATCAGCGCGAGTCCCACAACGGCCAGACGCACGCTCGCCATCTGTACCTCCGAGACACCCGGTATAAAGTCTTTGATAAAACGAGAGCCCTCGAGAAAGACCATTAACAGGACCGCGCCGCCCAACGCGCCACGCACGGTACCCGAGCCACCCATGATGAGTCCCATCCAGACATAAAACGTCACAAGCGGGATGAATTGTTCGGGGCTGATAAACGTAATGAAGTGGGCGTAAAACGCACCGGAGAGACCGGCGAGTGCGGCACCGACCATAAAAATCTGTACTTTGAATTTGGTTGGGTTTTTACCGAGTGCCATCAGCGCTGGCTCATCGTCACCGATCGCGCGTAACAGACGTCCGAGCGGACTGCGTGTGAGGCGCACCGTCCCCCACGCAACCAGAGCGGTCACCAATAAAAGTATAAAAAATAGCGCTGTGTCGGATCCTGCAGGACCTAAGGAAGCGAATAATTTAGGAATGCCAGGCAGACCTTGAACGCCTTTTGTCAGCCATTCTTCTTGTTGCAAGGTGATCCGTACGGCTTCAGAAAATCCTAGCGTGACAATGGCGAGATAGTCTTCGCGTAGTCGTAATGACAGCAAACCAAGCGGCAAGGCGCTAATGCCCGCCAGAACCGTGGCGGCTGCAAAACTGAAGATGAGCGGAACGCCCGCAAGCGCGAGTAAAGCAGAGGTGTATGCACCAATTGCAAAAAATGCGACTACGCCAAAATTGACCAGTCGGGTGAGTCCGAATTGTAAATTCAAACCCAGTGCGAGTAGCGCATAGATCAGCGCGATGATGCCGATCGCCTGAAGGTAAGCGGTCATCTGATCAGCTCCGTACGACCCATCAGACCGGCCGGGCGAACTAACAGTACAAGTGCCATTACACCGAAAGATAAAACAAGCTTGTAGGATGGACCCAGCAACGGGACTGAAAGCTCTTGGGCAACCGACATGAGTAATGCACCGATGACCGCGCCCACTGGGCTGCCAATGCCGCCCAGTACCATCGCTGCAAAAGCAGGAATAAGATGGTCCCAGCCAAGCTCAGGCATCACGACCGCTTTCATGCCGAGCAGCACGCCACCGATTGCAGACAGGACTCCGACTAGCAGCCACAAACCGATCATCAGTTTGCGCGCGCGTATACCGCTTGCGCGTGCCAGATCGGGATTATCCGATACGGCGCGTAATTGACGACCAAAACTGGTTCGGTAGAGCAGTACAAAGACCACGAAAAGACAACCAAGAGCAGCGCCCGCTATCGCAAGATCCGTTGGCAGGATACGTATGCCATCAAAATTCCAGGCTCTGAGCAGCGGTACATTAAAGGTACGCTGGTCGTGTCCGGCAAAGAAAGAAATCACACTGCGCAAGACAAACCCCAGCCCAATGGCTGCGAGCAGTGACGCAATCATGGGTTGACGCGCAATTTTTTTAAAAATCAGCTCATACGACGCAGCGGATAGCACCGCCGTGATTAGAGCCGCGATTATGGTGGACAGGACCAGCGAAGGCACACCAAGCAGCTGTGCACCCACAGCCATATATGCCCCGGTCGTCATGAAATCGCCCGTGGCAGCATTAGGAAATCGATTGACGCCCATGACGAGTGTCATGGCGAGCGCTGGCAACGCCACCACCAGGCCTTCGGTGATGCCGTTGATCAGTAGATTTAAAAATTGAATCAAACTCAGACGCCAGCAGGGATTGACACCACATCCTTTCTGACTAATTCGCCTTTTTCGATCACGTACACACCGAAATCTGGCGTGACATCGCCATACTTGTCAAAGTCGAGTTTGCTGGAGGCGCCTTCGTAGTTGATCTTTTCTTTTTTGGCGAGCAAGGCTTTGCCCTCTGCGAACGTAAATACCTGTGCGCCACCAGGATTACCGACTTCGCGAATCTTTGCGTTAACTTGTTCGGTCGTGGCGCCTGGACCTGCGGCCTCGATAGCCAGTGCGAGCACGATTACCATGTCATAGGTCATTGCGGCGTAGACATTGGTCGAGCCTGACTTGCCTGTGGCCTTTGTGTAGAGTTCATCGTAATGGGCGTAGGACTTGCTCTTTTCGTTAGAAACGCTGTCGACCGAAATAATGCCTTCGGTGACTTCGTTACCGAGTGCTTTAACCAGATCAGGGCTCGCAGCCCAGCCTGGCATGATCCACTTGACCGGTGTGCCGGACTGAAACCATTCACGCAGAATGATGGTGGTGTCAGGGAGGTAAGAGCCAGTCACGATGACGTCTGGCTTGGCATCGAGAATTTTTTGTAATTCACTGCGATAGCTTGGGCGATTAGGCTCGTAGGTGACATGTGCAACGACTTTGCCGCCTGCCGCTTCCCAAGCTTTGGTGAATCCTTGTGTATTGCCAAGACCAGAGGCGTTGTTAAACGCCATCGTGGCAGGGCGCTTGTAGCCATTCTTTTTGCAGATTTCTGCAAAAGCCTGACCAAAACGATCGTTGGTCGCCTGATAGCGCCAGACCAGGTCTTTGGTGTCCAGCGTAGAAATCGCAGGCGCACCCGAGGTATTCATTTCAATGATGCCGGCTGCATCGGTCAGTGGCATCACTGCCAAGGTCACACCAGACGCCCAGGTGCCAAGCAAGGCCTGCACTTTGTTGACTTCGATGAGTTTTTTAGCGGCGAGTACCGCTGCGTCGGGTTTGGTCTGGCTGTCTTCGCTGAATAGCTCAAGCTTGACGCCTGCCGCACCACCGGCTGCGTTGACCTCGTCAACCGCCATGCGAATGGCTTGTTGCATGCCTGGACCGTAAGGACTGCCTGCACCTGTCACCGGGCAAAGCGACCCGACACGGAATGTCCCCGCACCTTGTGCAAAAACAAAACCAGGCAACATCTGTAGGGCTGCGGCAGCAGAGGAGAGCTTCAAGAGGCTACGGCGATCCATTCGGGTGTGCTCCAAGTGATTAATGTTTGTAGGTTTTGCCATCTTTGATGATGACACGGATTTGATCCCCTTGCCCGAGCAGGCAAGAGATATCAGTTAAAGGATTTCCGTCGACCAGCAGCAGGTCTGCAATCGCACCGGCTTTGATGACGCCCAGCTGATCTGTCATGCCGATGATCTCCGCACCGATCAGTGTGGCTTGTTGTAAGACCATGCCGCAACCCAGGATGTCTGCACGTAACTTCAACTCTTCAGACTCGTGTCGATGCATTGCACCGAGTAAATCTGAGCCCAGGCCCATTTTGACGCCGGCTTTGGCGAGAATTTCGAGTGCTTTCTTACCCGCGCCACGCACACCTTCGATCTTGGCCACTGACTCAGCGGGCAGCCCGAGGGTCGCCCCCTCGTTGGCCAGCGCTTCATATGTAATCAGTGTGGGAACCATGAATGCATTGTGCTCGTGCATGACCAACGCAGCCGACTCGTCGACTAAATTGCCGTGCTCAATGGTCCGCACGCCGCACTGAACTGCGCGGCTGATCGCGCGCGGAGTGTAGGCATGGGCCATGACATACGTGCCTGCGTTGGAAGCTTCTTCAACGGCTGCGCGGATTTCTTTTTCTGAATAGCCAAGGAAATGAATGGGATCGTTTGGCGAGGCGACACCACCGGATGCCATGATCTTGATTTGGGAGGCGCCCATCTGGATTTCTTCACGGATGGCCAGGCGGATGTTGTCTTCACCATCTACGACACGGGCGATGTTGCCGATGCGTTGGGAGCATGCACAAGGCTCGATGATATCGCTGCGGGCACGAAAATCTCCGTGTCCGCCTGTTTGGGAGAGCGCGCGACCAGAGGGGAAAATCCTTGGGCCGTCAATAATGTCTGTACGGGTCGCCTCGGCCAGGCTCCAGTTGGCACCGCCCGCATCACGCACGCTGGTGAAACCGCGCATCAGGATGCCCGACAGGATCGGCACTGCGCGCAAGGTTGCCAGTGCGTTGGGCAGGTTGGCATTCAAGCCCAGATTGACCTGTGAGGCCACGATATGCGTATGGCAATCGATCATCCCAGGCATGACAGTCAGGCCCGTTGCATGGATGATTTGTGCGCCTTCGGGGGCTGTGAGGCCAACCCCTATCTTGCTGATTTTGCCGTGTTCGATCAAGACGTCAGCAGGTTTGACGGTCAGTGCAACTACATCAAGGACGTTACCGCCCTGAA
>CAIPID010000293.1 GCA_903865015.1 uncultured beta proteobacterium
GGCAGGACTTTGAACATTTTGTTTTGCATGGTTGAACTCCGTCGTAATCAGATTGCGGATATCGCAGTGATTATCTTACAGCTTTATAGATCGTAAATACGCTAAAAAACCTATAAAACAGGGAATTCCCTAAGACTCGAATTATCTGGAACTGAGTCGGTGCATGAATCAGGCTTTTGTACAACAGAGGCACTTTTTTGAGCCTGATTTGGCACTTTTTTGAGGCCTGGCCGTTATTCGCTACGCACTGCGTGTTCTCCAGCGATTTTGCCAAATACCGCACCGCGCATGACAGAGGTCGCACCTGTATAGACCTGATGGTACAGGCCGGTTGCTTCGCCTGCTGCGTACAAGCCGGGGATGGCGCGGCCATCCTGATCCACTACTTGGGACTTTGAATTAATCTTGATACCGCCGTAGGTAAAGCAGATCCCCGGGATGATGGGATAGGCCATAAACGGACCTTGATCGATAGGACGCGACCAGTGTGATTTAGGAATCTTCAGGCCTTGTGTGGCAAGCCCGTCGGTTTCCAGTGGTTTGAATCCTGCACCAGACGGGCAGCTTTCATTAAAGGCTTGCACTGTGCGCTCAAGGTCTTTTGCCGGCAGCCCACAGGCGATAGCAAGCTCAGTAAGTGTGCTGCCTTCAAAGGCGGGCATATCTGTGCGAATGCTTTTTTTCCAGTTCGGAACGTCGTGAATCCGCTGGTCAAAAATAACGTAACAAATCCCGTCCGGTTGCTCACCGATCGCGCGCGAGATGTGGTCGTAATTGACGTCGACCGGGCCAGGGGCCTCATTGAGGAATCGTTCGCCGAATTTATTGACCAGAATGCCGTAGGTGAAATTCATCACCAGTGCTTCGGTCGCGCCTGAGCGAGGATCAAGCGGCTCGGCATGGTATGAGCTGAAATCTCCCGCAGGTGCGGCGCCCGCGTTGAGCGCCATGCGGATGCCTTCGCCTTTGTTGTAATAGCCGCCCTTGGCAACCGGGCGTACAAATTTTGCAGCCTGTCCCAGGTACTGGGTCAGCATTTCCGGATTACCTTGAAATCCACCGGAGGCGATCACGATGTTTTTCCCCTGCAGGACGCGCTCGATCCCTACACGGTCTGTAATGGTTAGTTGCACGGCGGTTTGCTCGCCCGCTCGCTCAGTGCGGCGTTGCAAACTGCGTGCGGTCGTTTCGTATAAACAGGTCACGCCTTTTTTTAACGCATAGGTGCGTAGTGCTTCGATCATGGCCAACCCGCCGCCAACCGGCATGAGCCTGGGTGCAGCCGCGGTGACAAAATAGGTCGGTAAAAAATCAAACCGGATGCCAAAGCTTTTTAACCAGGCAACCGTTGGGCCTGCGCCCTCAGCAAGCGTAGAGACGATCTCGGGATCTGGCATGCCATGCGCTTTAACGTAGGGCGGCCAATCGGCGTAGGGGGCACTGGCGGCTTCGATAATGTTTGGGTCAAGATGAAAGCCTGCGTTGGAGACCAGGCGCTCTTCAAAATCATCGCTGACTTCGGTTTCGCTTTTCATCCGGAAATAGGATTCAGTCCAGCGCGTATTGCCTCCAAAATCAGCCTCCGGGGAGCGCTCGAGCACCACAACGCTTGCACCAAGATCTGCCGCCGCAACCGCCGCCGATAGTCCGGCGATACCGCTGCCGATGACGATCAGATCGTATGGAATGTTTTCTGCGGTTTCCGTTGATGCAGTTTTAATCTGTGATGTGTTTGAAGCCTGCTGCATGACTGTGTCTCCATGAATCTGGTTTTAATTTTTATTTAATTATTTCCCAATTGTGCCGCCTAATTACACAGAGCACATCAGATTTTTGAACAATCACGCTACGAAACTCGAATACAAGCGATTGATGAATATCCCTACAAACAGTTTTTCGCTTATTGTTATAGCAACCGCCATCAGAGCGGGAGTATAAAAAATACAAGGAGAACATATGTTGCGACGCAAAAGAGCGCTGCTGATGACCATGGGGTTTGCGCTTGCCTGCTCGATCTCAGTGGCCCAGGCTCAGAGTCAGGGACAGAACCCGGCATTGAGTGAGTCAAATACCGAACCCTACCCCTCACGCCCTATCCGCCTGATTGTTGGCTTTCCCGCGGGCGGTGCCTCGGATGTTGCCGCCCGCGCGATCGCTGGTCACATGGCAGAGCTGCTCGGCCAGCCTGTCGTGGTGGAAAACAAACCAGGTGCGGCAGGAAATATTGGCTCTGAGATGGTCGCAAAATCAAAGCCTGATGGCTATACCTTGCTATTTGGCACCATTTCCTCCTCGATCAATGGCAGTCTGTATAAGAATCTGACCTATGACCCGGTGAAGGATTTCACTGCGATCTCGCAAGTCACCTCCACGCCGTTTTTATTAGTGGTCAACCCCGCATCTCCCTATCGCTCCGTTAAAGACATCATTGATGCCGCCCGTGCAGCGGGCAGCGCACAAAAACTACCTGACTATGCCACAGCAGGTAATGGCTCGGGCTCACACTTATTCATGGAGCTGTTTACTTCGATGGCAGGGATTAAGTTATCGCACGTGCCATATCGTGGCGCAGCACCCGCGATGGCGGATGTGATGGGTGGCCAGGTGCCGATTGCGTTTGACAACATCCTGACCACACTCGCTCAAGTGCAGGGTGGCAAGCTGCGCGCACTCGCGGTGAGCACCACGCAACGCTCAAGCGTTGCACCGGACATTCCAACAATGTCCGAGTCGGGTGTGCCAGGTTATGACGCCACCGCCTGGTTTGGTTTATTTGCACCGGCGGGTACGCCTGTCGCGATTGTGAACAAGATCGCGCAGGCCACACAAAAATCCGTCCTTACGCCCGAGGTCCGTGCGAGCTTATTGAAGTCGGGTGCTGAGCCTGTCGGCTCAACGCCAAAAGAATTTGATACGTTCTACAAAGCAGAAGTCGCCAAATGGGCACGCGTGGTTGAGAGCGCAAAAGTAAAAATTGATTGAGGACTGAAATGAAAATCTGGCATCAGAGTTTTACCGTATTGAGTGATCTGGGACCGTATCAGGACGCACTTAAAAAACATTTCGCACGTGTCGCGCGGCCCGATACGCAAATCGATATGCACGGCATGGCGCCGGGCACGTATTCGTCGAACTATCCTGGCTCGGACATTCGTCATGCTGCACTCTTTCATTTGCACGGAATGCAGTTCATGCAGGCAGGCGTGCTTGCGCAAGAGCAAGGCTATGACGCCTATGCAATCAGCACCTTGCCAGACCCTGCTTTGCGCGAGATCAGGGCATTAATTGATATCCCGGTTGTGGCCTATGGCGAGTCGGCCATGCTGACCGCCTGCATGCTGGGCCGCAAATTCGGCATCCTGTGCTTTATCGAGGATTTCAATGAGCTGCTCGATCAGAACGTAGAAAGCTATGGTTTGAAATCGCGCTATGCCGGTGCGGCGCCGGTCGGATTCACTTTTAATGATGTGCTCAAGGGATTTGACGATCCCACAGAGATGATCGAGAAATTTAAAACCGCAGCGCGACGCCTCATCGCCCAAGGTGCGGATGTCATCATTCCGGGCGAGGCGCCAATGAATGTGCTGCTCGCACGCAATGGCGTAACCGAGGTCGATGGTGTGACCGTGATGGACTCGTTAGGTACCTGGATCAAGCAGGCGGAGATGATGGTGGAGCTGCGCCATGCCTGTGGCACCAAGACGAGCCGTAAAGGTTTTTATCATCGTCTGCCCGAGTTGGCGCGCGCGAAGGAAATGTTTGCCTTTTATGGATTGGATAAGCGTCAGCCTGGTGTTTGAGTGAGGAGCAGATCAATGAATCATACGTTTGATGTTGTCGTAGCGGGCTGTGGTGTGGCTGGTTTATCGGCCGCAGTGACGGCTGCTGAGCGTGGGTTGAAAGTTGCGATCCTTGAGCGCGCATCACAAGAAGATCGCGGCGGTCAGAGTCGTTACACCGAGGCCTATCTGCGCATGAAAGCGATTGACGAAGTCACCGATGACTTTGAAACCTACCTCGCCTCGAACGTTGGTCTGTATGCGGATCCTGAGCTGATGGCGGAGATGTCGACGGGGCGAGAGAATTGGTCTCAAGTTGCCCGCAGTCTGGCGATTCCTGATCCTGAGGTGATTGGGAATTTCGCGGATCATGTCCCTGCAACGATTAAGTGGTTGCAAGGTTTGGGTGTGAAGTTTGATTTTTTACCGACACAGTTTTTAACTAAAACGCAGCCGCGTTTATTGCCTGTGGGTGGTGGCGCCGCGTTGGTAGATGCTTTGGCTGCACAGGCTGAAAAGCTTGGCGTTACGTTTTTTTATCACACGACAGCCAGAAAACTTTTGCAAGATGAGCGAGGTGTCGTCACAGGATTGCTTGCGCAACAGCAAGGCGCGGGTCATGTAAGGTTTGCAGGTCAGGTTGTGCTGGCCTGTGGTGGGTTTGAAGGCAATCCCGCGTTGCAGTCGAAATATATTGGTCCACGCTCGGTGTACTTAAGGCCGATCTGTAAGGGAGGTTATTTCAACCGCGGTGAGGGGATCGAAATGGCGCTTGATATTGGCGCTGCGCCCTCGGGTGATTTTGGTAGTTATCACGCTGAGCCCATTGATCCGCGATCGAGCGTCTCGGAGCCGTCGGTATTTATTTTCCCCTACGGTATCCTGGTCAATAAGGCTGGTCAGCGCTTTGTGAATGAGGCTCCGGGTACCGTTGATGCCTGGTATGAGCGCATTACGCGTCGTATCTATGAGCAAGACGAAGGCATCGCCTATGTCATTCTCGATCAACGCGTTAAAGATATCCCGAATTACCGTTTAGGTATCCGTACCGATCAGCCGGCCATTGAGGCTGAGACTATTGATGCCTTGGCTGCAAAACTCGGCATGATGCCAGAGGCCTTGCGTGCAACAGTGAGCGCCTATAACGCAGCCTGCCCAACAACTGGCGCATATGATCCTTTGAATGTAGATGGGTTGGCCACTACAGGCTTGATGCCACCTAAGAGCAACTGGTCACGGCCGTTAGATCGCGGACCCTACATGGCCTATCCGATTATTTCTGCTAATGTCTTCACGTTTGGTGGTCTCAAAGTCAATCCTGTCGGACAGGTACTCGATACCGATGGCGAAGTGATGCCAAACCTCTATGCTGCAGGTGAGGTGATCGGGATGTATTACACCAACTACACGGGTGCTACGTCTGTACTTAAAGGTTTGGTGTTTGGCCGGCTCGCGGCGAATCAAATTGCGGATGAATAGTATGTTTGCTCCAGACTTTCTATCAGGACGTGTGGCGCTGGTCACTGGCGGTGCGGGCGGCATTGGTAGCGCGGTTGCCGAGGCACTCGCTGCGCACGGAGCACAAGTGGTTGCTGCGGATCTGCCCTCACGCCTGGGGGCGACTGATACAGGGGCAGGGATCGAGCATGTGCCACTTGATGTCACCGATGTCGCAGATGTGCGTGCGTGCGTCGCAGGTGTCTTAAGCAGGCATGATCGCCTGGATATCCTGGTGAACGTGGCCGGCGTGGTCTCGGTCGGCAGCGCGCAGCAACTTACCGAAAAAGAATGGGACCGCGTCATCGACATTAATCTGAAGGGGACATTCCTGTGTTGCCAGTCCGTGATCGAGACGATGAAGCAACAACAGTTTGGCCGGATTGTGAATTTTGGTTCGGTACTGGGTAAAAACGGCGGCAATCCGCGTCCCTGGATCGATGCGGCCGAGCAAGAGCGCGCAGGAAATGTCGCCTATGGTGTATCCAAGGCAGGTGTCCACATTATGACGTCTTATCTCGCCAAGGAGCTCGCGGCTTTTGGTATTACCGTCAATGCCGTCGCACCAGGCCCTGTCGCGTCGGCCATGACGACCAGTTTCCCCAAAGTCCTGCGAGATTTGATTCCTGTAGGCCGGATGGGACAGGCTGAGGAGATCGCCTCGGCCGTCTTGTTTTTAGCTGCCCCGGGTTCAGGCTTTACAACCGGCGAGATTCTGGATGTGAATGGCGGGCTGTGGTCGGACTGAGACCTGTCCGTTAGAATATGTCTGATATTGCGTTTGAGGTTGATATGGGACAGAATATTCGCTGGCAGCAAAGATTTACAAACTACCTTAGTGCATTGACTGCGCTGACTGAGGCGGTTGATCTTTCGCGCCAGCGTGCGTTGTCCAATCTTGAGCAGCAAGGCTTGATTCAGGCTTTTGAATTTACGCACGAACTCGCATGGAAAGTTTTAAAAGACTATCTCGAGTACCAAGGTATTGTGGATATCGTAGGTTCACGTGATGCAAGTCGCCTGGCATTTCAAAATGGTTTGGTTGAGGATGGTGACGCCTGGATGAAAATGATCGAGGCGCGTAACCTGACTTCTCATACGTACAATCTTGCTGTCGCACAAGTTGTGGTTCAGAGTATCCTGGTCAGGTTTTATCCCGCTTTTGTGCTCTTGGCAGCGCGGTTTGAGCGATTAACAAGTCGCAC
>CAIPID010000294.1 GCA_903865015.1 uncultured beta proteobacterium
AAAGCAGATATAGCTAACTTAAGCGCTGAAACTAAAGCAGATATAGCTAACTTAAGCGCTGAAACTAAAGCAGATATCGAAGCGCTAAGGACAGAAACAAAAGCCGATATTGCTGCATTGCGCTCAGAAACCAAACAGGATATCGCATCGTTAAGGGTAGAAATGGGAGAGGGTTTTGCCCGTATTGACGCTTCATTCCAAAGTCTGTCGACCAGTATCGCCTGGATTAAATGGACGAGTACTGGAATGTTGACTCTTTGTCTGGCGAGTGCAGGTGCATGTTTTGAGATGCTCAAAAGAGTATCAACAGTCATTCAATAGTTTTCACCAGAGTTTTGCTTTTAAGAAGGCGGTAATAAATTTCTCTGGCAAAAGTTCGTGCGGAGTTTTAAATTCAGGCTATTGGATTTAAATAACAACTACTTGAGACAAAATGAATCGCCGCAAACTTCTCCGGGCTTCTGCCTTAGCTGGTCTTGGACTATCGGTTCCTACTTTGCATTCAGCAGAAAGCAAACCTGGCCAGCCGGGTCCAATGAGTCCGGAAATGGAAATACTCTCGCGTTATATGAGCGAAGCGGCAGCTAGATCATTGCCCCCCGAGATTGCTGAACAAGCAAAATTCCATATCCTCGACACATTGGCCGCGATTATTTCGGGTTCGCAGTTGTTGCCGGGGCAGGCTGCATTCAAATATATTGAGCAACATGCGGGCAAAGGTGATCGTACTGTGGCCGCATCGAGACTCACCGCAGGTGCAATTGATGCGGCGCTGGCAAACGGAGTGATGGGGCATGCCGACGAGACAGATGATTCCCATGGACGTTCACGCTCACACCCAGGTTGTGCTGTCATACCGGCCGCACTTGCTGCAGGCGAGGAATTCGGGATTGATGGAAAACGTTTTTTGCATGCTGTGACACTAGGGTATGACATAGGTACCCGTGTGCTGATGGCGATGGGTGGTCCAAGCTTTAGCTATGAAAGTCATAAGAGCTCACACAGTATTGCTGGTGTGTTCGGTGCTGCAGCTGCTGCGGCATCCACCGCAGGGTTGAGTGCCCAGCAAATGCGTTGGGTACTGGACTATACCGCCCAACAGTCTTCAGGTATTGCGGCTTGGGGACGTGATGTGGATCATATCGAAAAAGCTTTTGTGTTTGGGGGTATGCCCGCACGCAGCGGCGTCACGTCAGCTTTACTTGTACAGTCTGGTTGGACAGGTATTAACGATATATTTTCCGGTGCCGATAATTTTTTTATGGCGTATGCGCCAAATGCCAAGCAATCCGAGCTTATCGATAAACTTGGTGAGCGCTACGAGATCGCCCTGACGGATATTAAAAAATGGACAGTAGGCTCACCTATACAAGGTCCACTCGATGCAGTGGAGTTGATCCGGAAAAGGCATCCCTTTGAGGCTGATCAGGTCAAGCATGTCGCTGCGCGCTTGGGCGCTGCGGCTGCCAAGGTTGTGAATAACCGTGATATTCCTGATATCTGCTTACAACACATGATGGCTATCATGCTGATTGATAAGACCGTGTCCTTCAATGCTGCCCATGACTTGCCAAGAATGCAGGATCCGGAAGTGCTTAAGCAACGGGCCAAAGTAGACCTGGTCAATGATGACGAACTCAGTAAATTGCTGCCGGTGCGTGTTGCCATTGTGGATGTCACGCTTAATGATGGAACGGTATTGTCAGAGCGCGTGACTGCTGTAAGAGGCACACCACGCAACCCCATGACGAAGGCTGAGGTTGTAGACAAGTGTCGGGATTTGATTGCTCCAATATTAGGAATAGAAAAATCTGCAAAATTGATTGATACGGTTTTTAATATTGAAACGGTGAAGAATATTCGCGATATCAAATCGTTGATTCAAACAACTTGAAAAAATGAAAAGGATACCGTGATAAAAAAAAATTAAAACCATGCATAGGAACGCAGACAAATATGAAAAGAAGAACAGTCCTGGCTTCTGTTGGTGCCGCATGGATCGGATTGCCACGCCTTGTCGTGGCGCAACCTGACAGGCAGCAAATCAGACTGGTGGTAGGGTATCCGGCCGGTGGCGTTGCAGATTTTGCAGCGAGAACGATTGCGGACGGCTTGACGCAAGCCGCTGGTTTGCAAACGATCGTTGAAAATAAACCAGGTTTTGCCGGCAATATTTCACTCGAGTACGTAGCCCGCCAGTCAGGTGATTCGGGTATTTATGGATTTTTCGGTAATTCTCAATTATCTACACATCCGTTTGTCCCTCAGCTAGCATCTAAAACAGTAAATCCGTTCAAGGACATTGTTGCGATTGGTGCGGTGTCAGAAACTATTCTCGTATTGGCCGTCTCCACGCAGTTGGGCGTGAACAATCTGGAGGAGTTTTTAGCCAAGGCGCGCGAGCCTGGTCAACGATTACGCGTGGGCTTGGCTGGGGTGGGGACCGCACATCATTTTGCTGCCTTGTTGCTGCAAAAAGAAGCGAAGCTTGATTTATTGCTTGTCCCTTATAAGGGCGGTGCGCCGATGATTGTCGACGCATCGGGTGGGCATCTTGATGCAGTGTTTACCACCATGCCAGTGGGTGGGCCCATGGTCGCTGCAGGAAAGATGCGCTGGATTGCGATTGCACAACCAACAAGCATCGCTGGTTTGCCTGGTATTCCTTCATTGATTGATGTCTATCATGGCGCATCAATTCCCTCATGGTCGGGATTGTTCGCCTCATCCAGCACACCAGTACATCAGTTGGACTTTATGCACCGCGCGTTAGAAAAGGCGTTGGCTTTGCCGGCAGTTGCAAATAAATTGCGCGACAACGGCCTTGAGCCGTTGAACCTGACACGCACTCAGACTGATGCCCGAGTGCGTGAGGATGCTGCATTTATGAAAGAATTCCTAGCTAAAGTTCCGGTCGATTTTTCGACCTAGCTATCGTCCGCGCAATAGCATTACCAGGTGCTCTCGGTCTCTGGTGTTGCGGAAACATGGTGAATACTCAGGTCGGCACCTGCGAATTCATCTTCTGGCTCCATACGCAGACCGATTGTTAGCTTGAGTAGCCCGTAAACGAAAAAACCACCTGCCAGCGCAATCGCGACACCAAGTCCCGTGCCGATGAGTTGCGCGGTCAAGCTCACTCCACCCATGCCACCCAATGCTTTTTGCCCGAAGATGCCGGCAGCGATCCCACCCCACACACCACACAGGCCATGCAATGGCCAAACGCCGAGTACATCATCGATTTTCCAGCGGTTTTGCTCGAGGGTAAAAATAATCACGAATAGTGCACCCGCAATCAGGCCTATACACAAAGCACCCATGGGATGCATCAAGTCGGAGCCGGCACAGACTGCGACTAAGCCCGCGAGAGGACCGTTATAGCTAAATCCAGCGTCATTTTTGCCAAAATACCAGCCAGATAATGTGCCGCCTACCATCGCCATCAGCGAATTCATTGCAACCAGACCACTCATTTTGTCGATAGTTTGTGCGCTCATTACGTTAAA
>CAIPID010000295.1 GCA_903865015.1 uncultured beta proteobacterium
AAAAAAAGACCCCGAAGGGCCTTTTGCGGTCATATCACTACAACCTTACGAGATTCTGTTTCCCTTGCTAACCGCAAGACCGGTGTGTACCGGCAGCACGTTCGTATTGCACTCGCTCTCGAAACGTCTTGATTCGTATTTTAGTTGTGTGGGTTTAATTCGTCAAACAAAGGTGCTAGAAAAATTCGCATTAGATTTCAAAACACCCTTAGCTAAATTGAAGTCTCTATCAAAATTGACTATTCATATTAATAACGTAACATTTAGTCCTCACATAGAGACCCGGCTGCCCCACAGGTGACATATAACAGAAAGCATCGACTTCCGACCTGTTCGGTGGCCATTTTTTATTCAAAACTACTCAAGCAAACATTCTGTATGGAAACTAAATTTTCAAAATTTAATGTAGCGGACTATCTCACCGATGAGAAAATAATTGCTGCCTATCTCATGGCAGCAACCGAATCATCTTGCCCAGAGCTACTAGATTTAGCGATTAAAAATATTGAGAGAGCTCGCGCAGCAGTCACCTACAAAACTATCGACTGAATTGACAAATCAATAATTCAAAAGCAATAAAACTTGATTAAACTTGATTTTCAAGTCATAATCTTTCGGATGCAAAAAGTCATAAACACAGAGTCGATTAAAAGTGTCCTGAGCGCGAAAGGATGGGACCAGAAACACTTAGCTAAAGAAATAGGGGTGAGCGCTCAAGCCATCACAAACTGGTTTAAAGGCGCCGACTTTCCTCGGCCAGACAAACTTCTAAAACTCTCTACCCTGCTTGCGCTTCCGTTTACGTCTCTCGTACTTACCCCGGGCACAGAGATTCCCGTCGTAGCTTTTCGCAAGCGCGCAGGAACAAAAACAACTGAAGACCATATTATCCAGGCTCAGCATACGGGTAATTTACTCAGGCCGCTCGCACCTTATCTCCCCGCGCCTAAATCACTACGTACGTATATTGCGTCGCCTTCGTGCCAATATACCCAGCTACAAAATGTAGTCGCGAGTGTGCGGCAAAAATTAGGTGTCGGCCTCCGGTCTGTCATGTCATACAGTCAACTCATTAAAGAGTTTTCTGACAACGATGCAGTGATCGTGCCAGTAATGTGGGGTAAAAAGTCACGGCATGAAAATGCTCTACACATTTTGCTCAAGTCAGAGAAAGTCACTTTTATTTTCCTCAATCTGGATACGCATCTTGAAGATTTCAAATTCTGGATGGCCCATGAATTGGCGCACGTCTATACGCCTGACTTAGCAGGAACTGATGCAGGGGAAAATTTTGCAGATGCCTTTGCTGGCGCACTCTTGTTTCCACGAGAGCTCGCTCAGGAGGCCTACGCTCAGGCTACTCACAAGACGAGCGTTTCTGGTCAACTCAAAGTTATTCAACAGTGCGCAGATGATCATGCTATTTCGCTCAATAGTGTCTATATCGAAGTAAATAACTACGCTAAATCATTAGAACTACCCTTGCTAGATATAAATAGTAAAAGTATTCATGCTTTGCGTAGCATGAAACAAGGGGAGCTAGTGAGTGAGACTTTATTTAAGCCCTTGCCTCCGGAACCTGCCGTCTATATGGCCGCCTCAAGCAATATGTTTAAAAGCGATTTTTTTGATGCATTGAAAAAGTTGGTAAAAGATAAAGAAACTAGCGCGGGTTATATACAACAAATATTGGCATCATCGCTCACAGATGCAAATGCTCTATATAAAGAGCTCATGCGCTAATGCTTGTATTGCTCGACACCTGCGTCTATTTAAGACTAGCCAAACGCATACGACCTTTTTTAGGGCTTAAATTTGGACATCATGATTATGTTCTCGCCGTATTGCCAGCGGTAGAAAATGAGGTCTTAAAAAATCCTACTTTGAAATACCACAACCCATGGTTTACAGAGGGCGCATTCGAAAGCGAACGGATCGCACACTCTGTGAGATTAAGCAAACAAGAGAAAATTGACTTGAGCAACATAAAGTCAGTTTTCACTGGCCATATGCATACAAAACTCAGCGAATTTATGATCGGAGGCAGATCACCTCCGGGTGCAGTAGATTGTGAAGTGCTTGGATTCGCTTACCTGCGTCAAGCCATTGTTGTGACTGACGATTTAGGTTTGCATTTACTTGCTGCAGATTTCAAACTAGCCATATGGCATGGTTATGAACTTCTTCATAAGCTATTTGCGGCAAAGATTGTGACGAGCGATCTCATTCGCGACATATATGATGCAATGGAACGCAACCAAGATATAACGGCTACCTGGATGAATGCGAAGCACATTACCTTTAAAAAGGTGTTTGGAAAACTAACTAAACATTAATCGCATCCACAGCCCCTGACCGTTTCCTCAATTCAAACTTCTGAATTTTCCCAGTCGAGGTCTTTGGTAGCTCACCAAACTCAATCGCCCCCGGGACTTTAAACCCAGGCAAATGCGCTTTGCAGTGTTTCACTAACTCAGCAGCCGTTACCTCCACCCCAGGCTTGAGCTCAACAAAGGCGCAAGGTGTCTCGCCCCATTTTGGATGAGGCTTGGCCACCACAGCGACCGCCATGACGGCAGGATGTTTATAGAGCACGTCCTCGATCTCGATGCTCGAGATGTTTTCGCCGCCAGAAATAATCACGTCTTTGCTGCGGTCTTTGATCTTGATATATCCATCCGGGAATCGCACGCCCAGATCACCGGTATG
>CAIPID010000296.1 GCA_903865015.1 uncultured beta proteobacterium
CAAGAAGGCTTGCATCAGCGGCTTCGACAGATCATCGATGCGTGCCGATTGGTTGTAGCGATCGTCAAACGGCACCTTGGCTGCCAGACTCAACAGCTCCTGCTCGGTATCACCTTTCGCCTCGACAGTGCTGCTGTAGCGCCGGATGAAGTAACGCCACGTCTTCTTGTTCGCGGTGACGGCTTCCGGCGCCTTGTACGGACGATTCTGCCCACCCGGGGCCCACAGCACGATCAGATTGCGCCCCTCAACTTTCTCGAGGCTCAACACAGGGAAATAAGGCGGCTGAATCAAATGGCAGTCAGCCAGTAGCTCCTGCTGAATCTTGTCGAGCTGGTTATCAGCCAGCCCCACAGGTGGGAAAACCGGCTGGCCGTTGGCGTCGCAATCCTGCCCGATCACCACATAACCGCCGCCGAGGTTTTCGAAGTCGTTGGCAAAGGCGCAGACTGTGCGGATGATCGCGTCCGGATTCCATCCGGCTTTGTACTCGATGCGCTCGCCCTCCACTGTGCGCTGGCGCAGCAGGTCGGTGAGATTGATTGGGAGCTTTGTCATATTCATGCCTCAGACCTGCCCGCCCACGCCTTTGAACTTCTCAACAAAAGTCGCGATTTTCTGGAACACGCTTTGCTTTTTGGTCAGGTACTGCGGATTAAGCGGGCTCATCTTTGGCAGAAGAGCATTCAGTTCAGTGCCATTGTCACTGGCAAATTCCCGTTTCAGCGAAGTGGTGATGTAGCGCTTGGCCGCTTCTACATTCAGGCTCTCGGCGCTGATTAGCACTTGCGCTTCACGCTGTTGTTCTGCTTGGGCAAAGTTGAAGAAGGCGTCAATCACACTGGCCTTATCGCCAATCTGATCGAGGTCAGTTTGGTTAATAAAATCGACCAGCAAGCTCTCTTTGGCACGGTTGCCCAGGCTGGCCCGAATCACCCGGCGTACGTCTTCAATCAGTGAGGCCTTGTCCTTAATCTTTTTATTATTATCAAAAATCAATTCCAAAATATAGTCCAGGTTGATCTCTTGCGATTTCAAAAGATCAACCTCAAAGACCACGTCATCCCAATCAACGGTCGATTTTTCTTTTTCAGCTACAGATTTTTCTCGGCGCTGCCAATCGCGAATATCGTTGTAGCTTGAACGGTAGTCCTGAATTTTCCGTTCAGTTGGCATCTTGATCGATTGCAGTGCTGCCAGATCTTCATTGCCTAAATAATGTCTGGCCTTGAACTCCTCAACCGCCGCCGGGTCGTTCATGTCGATTTTCTGCAAGGCCTTCAGGCTGGTAAATTCATCGTAGTTTTGCAGCACGTTTTCAATGCGCAAATACTCGCCAAATAGTTTTGCGAAAGCCTTTTTTTCAGACTCCTTTTCAATGGCAGAGGGATCAGGAAAACGCTGCTCCAACTCCCTCACTACTTCCACAAAGCCACGCCGCGCTTCACCGGTGGCCACATCGGTAAAGCCTTCCATGTATTCCTTGTAGCTTTTTTCCAACACCACATTTTTGGTGTTGGTATCTCCAAACAAGGTGATGGCGTCGATGGTCGCCTGCTCCAGATCGCGGAAGGTGACGATATTGCCAAAGGTTTTGGTGGCGTCATAAATACGGTTGGTACGGGAAAAGGCCTGCATCAAACCGTGGTAGCGCAAGTTTTTATCAACAAATAAGGTGTTCAGCGTAGGGGCGTCAAAGCCTGTCAGGAACATACCCACCACAATCACCAAGTCGATTTCCTTAGTCTTAACTTGCTTGGCAAGATCGCGATAGTAGTTTTGAAAACCATTGCTATCCACGCTGAAGTTGGTTTTAAACAGAGCGTTATAGTCAGCGATGGCCGCGCTTAAAAACTCTTTGGCGCTGCTATTCATGGCTGAAACATCAAAGCTTTCATCCAGAATATCGCCTATGGCATCCTGCTCTTCATTGGCCGCAAACGAGAAGATGGTGGCCACTTTCAGCGGCTTGTCAGTGGCTTTTTGCAACTCCTTGAACGCCTCGTAATACAACTTGGCGGCATCCACACTGCTCACAGCAAACATGGCATTAAAGCCTTTAACGCCAGCCTGCAGGCGATGGGTTTTTTGCCGGAAGTTATTCAAGATGTACTGGGTAATTTCCCGAATACGATCAGGGTGCAACAAGGCTTGCTTGTTTTCCGCCGCACTGAGTTTTTTCTCGTCCTGTTCGCTTTCAATAGCTTTGAAGTGCGGGCGCACATCGTTGTAGTCGACCTTGAACTTGAGCACCTTTTCATCACGAATAGCATCGGTGATCACGTACGAATGCAGTTCACGGCCAAACACGCTAGCGGTCGTCTCTGCGCCGAGCGCGTTTTGCGGGAAGATCGGCGTACCCGTAAAGCCAAACTGATAAAACTTTTTGAATTTCTTCTTCAGGTTTTTCTGCGCTTCGCCAAACTGGCTGCGGTGGCACTCATCAAAAATAAACACCACTTGCTTGTTGTAGATAGGCAGATCGCCTTCGTTCTTCATCAGGTTGTTGAGCTTCTGGATGGTGGTGACAATGATTTTGTTGTCGTCCTTATCCAGATTACGCTTGAGGCCTGCGGTGCTGTCAGATCCATTCACGCTGTCGGGCGAAAAGCGCTGGTATTCCTTCATGGTCTGGTAATCCAGATCTTTACGATCCACCACGAAAAAAACCTTGTCGACAAACTCCAACTCGGTGGCCAAGCGCGCCGCTTTGAAACTGGTCAGGGTTTTGCCTGAGCCGGTGGTGTGCCATATAAAGCCACCGCCCTCAAGATGGCTCCATTTCTTAGCCCGATAAGCGCTGCTTATTTTCCACAAGATGCGCTCAGTGGCGGCAATCTGGTAGGGGCGCATTACCAGCAGCGCATTGCTGACATCAAACACCGAATAGTGCAGCAGCACATTGAGCAGGGTGTTCTTCTGGAAGAAAGTGGCGGTAAAGTCTTTCAGGTCTTTGATCAGGCTGTTATCCGCCTTCGCCCAGTTCATGGTGAAGTCGAAGCTATTCTTGTTGCGCTGAGTGGTGTTGGCGAAATACCGGCTATCGGTGCCGTTGGAAATCACGAACAGCTGCAAATACTTGAACAAGGACTGCTCGCTGTTATAGCTTTCTTTGCTGTAGCGGTGCACCTGATTAAAGGCTTCACGAATCGCCACGCCGCGCTTCTTCAGCTCAACCTGCACTAGCGGTAGACCATTGACCAGCACCGTCACATCGTAGCGGTTGGCATGGCTGCCCATTTGCTCAAACTGCTTAATCACCTGCACCTTATTGCGGGCAATATTCTTTTTGTCCAGTAGGTAGATGTTTTGAATACGACCATCGTCAAACACAAAATCATGAATATAGTCATCATGGATTTTGCGGGTTTTATCCACGATGCTGTCGCTAGGTCTATCCAGCCAGGTCTCCACAAAACGCAGCCACTCGCCTTCGGAAAACTCCACATTATTAAGGGCTTGCAACTGCTCGCGCACATTGGCAAGCAGCTTCTCGGGGGTGGTTAAATCATGTACATATTCATACCCCTGCCTCTGCAAATCCTGGATGAATTCCCGCTCTAAATCATATTCGCTTTGGTAGTTTTGATTGGCCTCCCATTCTTTGCCGTATCTATCGAGTACGATAAAGCTATTTGATTCAGCAACAGCCTTGTATTCGTACATGCTTTATCCCTAAATTCGGTTTCTTTTGCTTTTGGTTTAATGAAAAAGATAAATGGTGTTGATTCCATTCACCAAATAACGCAAAAGACGGTTGTCATCTTCGGTGAGATTGGCTATTTTTTGCCAGCGTATTTCGAGTACCTAGAGATTTTAATGATTCGAGCCTCGTACGGAATGTTTTTGGCGTCATCATCGGTATCTAATAAGTAACTTACCTTCGAAAATGCTTTTGCAGTTGTCTAGTGTTGTCTTTTGTCTTTTGTCTTTTGTCTTTGATTTTATATTCTTTATTAAATTGCGGCGTTAATTTCTCATTTGCTTAGCGTACTGAGTTGGTGATAACACTTCGGTCTTGCCCTCAATAGTTTGGGTCACAATTGGCAAATGAATTGAGCTAGTTTTTCAGCGGCTTGCTCATGTCAGGCCGGTATCCCTTCATGCTTAGGGAAGCTCAACAGCAAATCGCGGTAATACTCATACTGCTTTTGACGCAATTCAATTTCGCGCGGCAGGCCTTCGGTGATGGAGTTTGTTAGGGCGTCGAATTTGTCTAGGATTGCGACAATGTGAGCTTGTTCAGCGATTGTGGGGATAGGGACAATGAATGAATTTATTTGTTCTAAATTTAAATTAGGTTGCGCAGACCCTTTTGAATTTTTTTCTATGTATTGTTTCATTCGATTTGATGTCAATATATAAAATATATATTTCTTATTCACTGTTTGGCCTAATCGAATTATTGCCAGAGCTTGGTTTGTATTTGCTGGCAAAATATCTTCATTTACAATTGCAATTTTTCCAATGGTAGCTCCTGCAATTGTGAATAAAATATCGTCTGCTTCTAGCATAGAACGCTTCAATTCCATTTGATGTGTGATTTTATCGATATAAGATAACTTTTTCTTATTAATTCTTGTGCCATCAAAAGCTTCTGTCTTTACGAATGAGATACCACTTTGTTCATATGATTTAGGTGTAGTGCCTTTTGTTATTAAAGCTGCCAGCTCCCCCAACGTCTTCCACTCAATTTCTCCTTCTTCAAAACTCAACAACTGGTCGCGATAGTAGTTGTATTGTTTTTTGCGGGAGTTCAGCTCGGCTGTCAGCTCGGCTGTCAGCTCGGCGAAGGCGTCCAGAATACGGGCGATTTCAGCTTGGATTTCAAGCGATTTTTCTGGGTTTTCTGGGCATGGGATGGGGATTTGCAGCTCTTTTAAATTGCCTGCATTTAAAGCCGGAATTCCGTCATATGTACACAACGCCTGAATATCTGATTGCATTTCAAGCAACAGGTGATAAAGATACCTTATGCTAATTTTTAGGCTGCCATTGATGGTGACCGAGTAATTCAGGTTTCCACGAAAATATTTTCCCTCTTGCCATGTTATTGATCCAACCCCAGCCCCACGGGTTGTTACACCAATTGGGTCATTATCAGTATTCCACTCGTTGATAAAACCAAGCGGTTCGCGCCCACTGTTAATTACAGGGTATTCACCGGGGTTGGCTGAAATTATTTGCTTGTTTACTGATGGGCCTGTTTTTATTGTCGTAACTGCTCCCAATGCCTTCCATTGACATTCAACGCCATCCAGCAGCTTTTCCATAAAGTTCATGCTGCTCATGCCTCCAGCTCCTCACCTTCAATCTCCGCCACAATGGCATCAATATCCGCCCGCAGCTGGTCGATCCTGGCGACCGTGATTTTTAGTTCGGCATTGAGCTCGCCAATATCCACCACTTCGCGGTTGTCTTTGGCCTCGACGTAGCTGCTGACCGAGAGGTTGTAATCGTTGGCCGCAATGGCATCAAAGCTCACCGATTTGGCAAAGTGTTCCACATCCACTTTGCTATCGAAAACTTGCATGATGCGTTCGATATGCGCGTCCAGCAGCACGTTGTTATTGGTTTCTTTTTTAAACAGGCCGCTGGCATCAATAAACTGGGTATCGGTGTCGGTTTTGTGTTTGGACAGCACCAGAATATTGACGGCGATAGTGGTGCCAAAAAAAAGGTTGGGCGCGAGCGAGATCACGGTTTCGACGTAATTGTTATCCACCAGATATTGGCGGATTTTCTGCTCAGCGCCGCCACGGTAAAAAATTCCGGGAAAGCAGACAATGGCCGCGCGACCTTTGCTGGACAGATAACTCAGCGCATGCAGCACAAAGGCAAAGTCGGCTTTGGATTTCGGGGCCAGCACACCGGCCGGGGCGAAGCGGTCATCGTTGATCAGGGTGGGGTCGTCTGCGCCGATCCATTTCACCGAGTAAGGCGGGTTGGAGACGATTGCATCAAAGGGTTTGTCGTCACCAAAATGCGGATTTCGCAGCGTATCACCCAGCTGGATATCGAACTTGTCGTAGTTAATGTTGTGCAAGAACATGTTCATACGGGCCAAGTTGTAGGTGGTGTGGTTGAGCTCCTGCCCCCAAAAACCGTCTTCAATGATGTGGGCGTCAAAATGTTTCTTGGCTTGCAGCAGCAGCGAGCCGGAACCACACGCCGGGTCATAAATTTTGTTGACGCTGGTTTGCTTGTGCATGGCGAGCTGGGCAATCAGCTTGGAGACATGCTGCGGGGTGAAAAACTCGCCACCGGATTTGCCGGCGTTGGCGGCATAGTTGGAGATCAGGAACTCGTAGGCATCGCCAAACAGGTCAATGTGGTTGGCGTCAAACTCGCCAAAGTCTAGCTTGGCTACGCCTTTGAGTACGGCTGCCAAGCGGGTGTTTTTGTCGACGACAGTATTGCCGAGGCGGTTGCTGGTGGTATCAAAATCGGCAAACAGGCCTTTGATGTCGCGCTCGGAGGGGTAGCCGTTGGCAGAACTTTCGATGGAGGCAAAGATGGCGGCCAGATCGGTGTTCAGGCTCTCGTTAGTGTTGGCACTGGCGGCGATGGTCGCGAACAGCTGGCTGGGGTAGATGAAGTAGCCCTTGGTTTTAATGGCATCGTCTTTGATGTCTGAAGTGATGAACTTATCGGCAAGCTCAGCGTAGTTGATGCTGTCGTCACCGCCTTCGATGTAGCTGGCGAAGTTCTCACTGATAAAGCGATAGAACAGGGTGCCAAGAACATACTGCTTGAAATCCCAGCCATCGACGGCGCCGCGGACATCGTTGGCGATTTTCCAGATCTGGCTCTGCAGTGCGGCGCGTTGTTGGGTACTGGTCATTGTTTTGTTCCTGTTTTAATACGGTTTGTTTGATGGCACATATTGGTCGGCGCTTTGGCTCAGGCCTGGCTGATAGGCCGTGTTTTGAGTCAAGTCAGGGCATGCGGTAGCGTGTGCCACTGCGCCTCCTCTACTGAATCAGCTTTCTCACTGTCACCAGCTGCTCGATTGCCCGTCGTACGCGTGAGCGCGGTATTTCAAGCTCAACCCGCTGGTGAGTGTCGCTAATTTTTGTGTTGGGATAACGGCCCACGTCCTGAACGATCAGCTCCAGCACACGATGTGGCTCGATGCGTTGGCAAAAGCGATGCAATTTTTGGCGATTTCTTTCCAGTCTGCCGTCTTGCCTGATACTGGCCGCAAGCACTTTCGGTCAATGAGTTTTTCTTCTAGGCTCACGCTATATTTTTCCCTCACTGGATTCAATTTTGTTCGCTCCCGCTCTCTGAAACGACATCACCTACGAGTCCTATGATCTATTTTTGATAACTGAAATTTGCAAAGCCGTCCTACCTACTGCGCGGGCAGGACATTGCCCTTAATTATTTGCCTCAATGTCTTTCAAAATTGTAATAAGTCTAACAGACCATCGCTTAACACCTACAGGTTCTGGCGGTGAAAGCTTGGCTTCATGATCGCTAAGCGCGCTAGGGAGACGCCATCCATCAAATCACCACCTAGCAACGTCATTAAAGCTAGATGACATCTGTTTCATCACCGGTCGCTGTAACGGTCATGATGTTTGTGCTAGTGGTGAATTCCATAGCAAGCGTCCCTAACCATTGTTGTTGGTATTAATCATTTAGAGGAGATTTCCGCTTATGTGCTTATCGCAAAAATAATCAGGGTTACTTGATCGATTTGTGCGATGAACGTTGGCGTGTCGTTTGTGGCTACGACAAAGCAATTCAATATCACCACATCGATGGTGCGACTTACGTTGAACTCCCTGTTGTCCTTTACGCAATGTGATCGCACCCAGCACCTGGAACGCTGTGCAGTCGGTCTTGAAGATCAGTCCCCGCATGCGGGGTAACTACACGTGCGCGTCTGTGCCGTTTCTCTTGAAGGGCATAGTCGAGGGTGCCGATGGTCGTGCATTGACAGCAGCTTGGACCCGCAAGGGCGCAGGCAAGTTGTACCGGTATTACATCCACACCCGCGAAAACAAGGAGCACGCTGGCGCATCGGGTTTGCCACGGTTTCCGGCGATCGAATTGGAAGCTAATGTGGTGGCGCAACTGCGCCGTATCCTGTGCGCGCCTGATCTCAAGACCTGGGTGGCTCAATTCATGATTGCCAGAGACTCGCAGATTGATGAAGCTAGGGTGTACATCGCGATGCTGCAGATCGACAAGATCTGGGATCAGCTTTTCCCGGTCGAACAAGAACGCATTGTTCGTCTGCTGATTACCAAGGTGGTGGTCACGTCTCACAACATTGAATTGCAATTTCGGCCTAATGGCATCGAGCTGTTGGCAGCGGAAATAAGACTTCCCGTTGTCGAGGAAGATTCTGCAGAGGTGGTGGCGTGAACGAAATTAAGATTAAAGCCGCCGGCGAAGCGGATGTGGTGGTGGCCAGCGATGGCAGCTTGAATGTGACTTTCCCGATCAAGATCAAGCGCCGGGGGCGACGCAAGGCGGTAATGATGCCGGATGGTACGGACTTTCATCCTCGCGATTGGGATGGTGAGCCAACGCCAATACAAATGGCATTGGCCAGAGGTCACCGATGGTTGGCCATTTTGGAATCCGGACAGGTAAAGAACCTCACGGAGATTGCGACGCTGGAGGGAGTCGATAACAGCTATGTCAGCCGGATGGTCAACTTGACTTCGCTGGCGCCCGACATTGTCGCTGCTATCTTGGACGACACGCTACCAAACCATGTCACGCTTTTTGATATTGCGGTGGATCCGCCCGCGCTTTGGGAGCTGCAGCGGAAACGAGTTTGGTGAGGGTAAGAGTCTTATAAACACAATGTGATGAAAACTGAATCCAAGAGTTCCACAGCGCTTATTTTAAGACTCGTGATTATGAGCGGATTTGTAAGTCAGCTGCTGTGAACAACTAGCCCGCAGTTATCTAATTTATAGGGTCCCTCAAAGTGAGGTGAGGGATAGAGACCAGATTTCTTGGCGAGCATGTACAGAGCCACACGAAGCTGCTTACGAAGAGCTTTTTTCTCACCATCAAGGCCGCGCATATTTGCAACTATGTCGCCATGCAACTGGTCGTTTGGGCCTCGCGACGTGTCGTAAATACGAAGTCGACAGGCAACCTCATCCACGGCTAATGCCCTAACTTCCTTTGCAGCCAACTTGATCGCGCCCAAGTACTGCCTGTCAGGCTGCGGAGCGCGTCCTGATGTACCTTTCCGAACCGAGGCAGCCATCGATTCACCGCGCAGATGAAGATCCTCTGGTACGGCCTCCTCTGATTCCATAAGACGATTCACCGAGCCGCCAATACTCGTAATGTCAGCAAATAGCGACTCGTCGATTTGCTCATATTCATCACCAATTTTTTTTACGTGTGCGGGACAAAATACAAATCGCGCTAGCGTCTCATTGTCCCGCACAGGTCCAGGTGAGTGCTCGCCGACTTTGATGTTTTGGCAAAATCCATCTGAATCCTGCTGCAAGACAAAATCGACGAAGCTCTTCTGCTCCCCGTTGAAAGCACCGATCTCATCGCACGTCATTTCAATTTCGCTGAGTTAGGCGCAAATAGCGACACGTAGATCTTGAGGGAACGGCTGGGATTGCACCCAAATACCAGATCGAAGTGAATGTCCGCAAGCGATCGTCCATGGAAATTCGCCGTCTTGATCGAAATCGATGCTTGCATATAGCCCGTCAAGTCGCCAGTAAGCACCGATAGTACCTCCGTCCAAAAGCATTGCCTTCGGAGCTGGAACTGAAGCAACCATCATGGCGATAAGTGCTCTTTGAGCAACACGGCTCTGCTCTTCAGATGGTGCCTCTGCTTCAGTCATAGACCAGTTCGAAGGCGCAGACTTGAAGCGTTCAATGGCAGCAAATTGAGCGTGAAAATCCGTAGTTTTAGAGCTTACGCTCAGAGATTCTGAAATACCCAAGCTCACGAATTGAGCAAGTGTAGAATTCATCCCGCTTTTAATGGGCGTTTGCTGAGTGAACCGCCGTACTGTATTGATAAGGCCATGCATGATTCCATCACGATAATCTTGGTTCGGGATTGAACTAGTGAAGCTTGAAGGTACAAAATAGCTTGGACTCTCATATGACGTAGATGCAAACTGAAGATTCATGTTTCCTCCGGAATAGTTAATCCGATCTGAACGCAAACGCTATCGCTCAACAGACGGCGTAAAGCTATTTTATTGTCAAGATGAAGCCCGTCAAGAGCATCGGAAATATCAGCCAATGCCAGTGGCTTAGGTTCTCGACCGCTCTTATCGACCGCCTGAATACGATGTTGACCATTGATCCGAACCACGCAGTAGTCTTTTTCGGCTATAAAGTCTATGTTGAGGAGGTTGTGAACCCTTCGTCCACTAGTAGCCAAAGAGAACCAGCCTTGATGGACATGCCATGCACCATCTGTGGTCCAAGCGTGAGGACTCAACCAAGGGCCCTCCTCACGGAACAATCGCCTTGTCGCCATTAAAGGCTCACTTGTTTGTATGCGGAAGGAATCTTGGTACTGCAATCCAACCGCATTAATGAAGTGACCAGTTATCAACCCGCACTCGACCAAAGGAGTTAGCACCTCAATCGCCTTCGGCTTCACCGTGTTCCATCGATCGTAGTCCAAGCAGTTGCACGCGATCAAGTCCGGACGAATGCTTACAGTCAAAACGACCTTGCCATCATCATCAATCTGCGAAAGTTGAAGCCCACCCGACTCAGGGGTGCTAACAGTAGTGCCGTCATCTCCGAAGTGCAATGACATACCCTGAATGCGATCCATAACCGGCAAAAGCCGTTGCAAATCTTTAGATAGACGATATGTATCTTCCATCTGAGCCAGCACTTCCGGCGCCAAAGGACGATCCCACTCCACTGCCAGAGCCATAACCTCAATGGCGTGCTTGCCCGCTGCAGGTTGTATCTCAATAGAGCCACACATAAATGAGTAAGAGTAGGATGTCATTAAAGCGTCAACGATAGCACATCCGCCTAGTTCGAACGCTGGATCCCTCTTTGTTAGACTATGATTCCTTCTTGTTCGACCGTCCGTAATGGATCTGTCATTGAGTGTCACCGAAATGGCTAGGAGTACCACTTTTATGGGCGCAAGCTTTACCAATACCTACCAATGCCAGAAAAAAACCGATTGATTCGTCCACTCCTAATCCGTTGATTTATATAGGGGTGGCAGGCGTGCCTTCTGGACTTCGGCCTGTGCAGGGTGGGGAGGGTGGGAGAGAGAATGCCCAAACGGAGAGTAATACCTGCCGGTTGCTGTCAGAAATGGCGAGATTTGAAGTCCGTAAGAATCCAAAGGAATCCGCGTAAACACGCGGTAGTAGGCAAAAAAAAGCCAACCCCGAAGGGTTGGTTTTTCCTTTATTGGTGGTGGGGCTACAACCCGCGCCAAACCGCGCCAGTTCTGGCCCTTATGCCCGCTGAGAACTGCTGCGGAAAGGTGCGAAACCCACCCAGTACTGCCGTGAATGGTAGCAAATCCTCGCGCCTCTGCCGTCAGCACGTGCCGCGGGACCGACGTCCAGTTCGATTCCCATTTACGGAATTGAACCTGCGTCCGCATCTGCCGCGTCAGTGGCAGCGCTTGGTGCATCTTCGTGATCAAGACTCATCCACTTTGTTTACTTGCGTAGACACAATCAATGGCGCATAATGTCATCACAATGATGATATAAATGGCGCCATGATGAACAGTCAATCCGATTTTTACGGTCTACCGGTCGTCTCTCGTGGATGAGGAGTCTTTGACCATGCACCCTCAGCGTGTCGAAAGTTTGAGTCATGCACAACGCGAGCGTTTGGCGTATATCGACTTCCGCCTGTACTTCATGGGGGAAGTCGGGCGACCTGACTTGGCAAACCGCTTCGGCGTGGCACCTGCGGCGGCGACTCGGGACTTGGCACTGTACCGGGAAGTGGCGCCACAGAACATTGAATTCGACGGCAGCAACAAGATCTACCGGATCGGCAAAGCGTTCGCGCCCTTGTTCGACCATGCCCCGCAGCGGGTGCTGTCAGCGCTTTCGCTTGGGTTTGGTGATGGTGTGAAAGGCGAGTCGCAGCCCATGCTCTCTTGTGAGTCGCCTGCTGCGTTGAGCAGTCCTCGGATGGACGTACTTGCACCGATTTGCCGCGCCATCCACGCCAAGCGCCCGGTGTCGATTCGCTACCATTCGATGAGCAACGGCGAGTCCGAGCGGGTCATCGTCCCGTTTGCGCTGGTTGACACTGGCCTGCGTTGGCACGCACGGGCATTTGACCGAAAGTCCGGCGAATTCCGCGACTTTGTCATCACCCGTATCGAAGCGCCGACCCTGATCGATGACGAACCCAAGGCCAACGAGCGCCCGGACAACGACATTCAGTGGACGCGGATCGTGGAACTAGAACTGGTTCCGCATCCCCGCCTCGGTCGTCCTGAAATCATCCGGATGGACTACGGAATGCAGGACGGCTCCATGCGGATGCGAGTCCGGGCAGCGGTCGCCGGTTACATGCTGCTGCGCTGGAGCGTAGACGCTTCGCCGGATCACAGCCTCAAAGAAGAACAGTACCGGTTATGGCTCAGTGATCCGTTGGCCTTGTACGGCGTGGAAAACGCAAAGCTCGCACCGGGATATCAAGCTCCTGCGGCCAAAACAATACGCAAATAGGACAAAACACGATGGCAACTAACGACACAAACAAGAACGGCGGCAACCTCGGCTTCGAGGCCGAGATGTTCAAGGCAGCGGACAAGCTGCGCGGCAATATGGAGCCGTCCGACTACAAGCACGTCGCGCTCGGACTTATCTTCCTGAAGTACATCTCGGACGCCTTCGAGGCGCGGCACAAAGCGCTGCTGGCAGAAGACTCCGAAGCGGCCGAGGACAAAGACGAATACCTCGCGGACAACGTCTTCTGGGTGCCGAAGGATGCGCGCTGGTCGCACTTGCAAGCCAACGCCAAGCTGCCCACCATCGGCACGCTGATCGATGACGCGATGCGCTCCATCGAGAAAGACAACGAGTCGCTTAAGGGCGTTCTACCCAAAGACTACGCCCGGCCTGCGCTCAACAAGGTGATGCTCGGTGAGCTAATCGACCTGATTTCGGGGATTGCACTCAACGAGGAAGGCGACCGATCAAAGGACATCCTCGGCCGAGTCTACGAATACTTCCTTGGCCAGTTTGCGGGAGCCGAAGGCAAGCGCGGCGGCGAGTTCTACACGCCGCGCTCCGTCGTGCGCGTCCTCGTCGAGATGCTGGAACCCTATCAAGGCCGCATCTATGACCCGTGCTGCGGCTCGGGCGGGATGTTTGTGCAGTCAGAGAAATTCGTGCAAGAGCACGGCGGCCGTATCGGCGACATAGCCGTCTACGGTCAGGAGTCAAACTACACGACGTGGCGCTTAGCCAAGATGAACCTTGCGGTACGCGGCATCGACTCCGACATCCGCTGGAATAACGAGGGCAGCTTCCACAAGGATGATCTGCGCGACCTCAAGGCAGACTACATCTTAGCCAACCCGCCGTTCAACATTTCCGATTGGGGCGGAGAACGCCTGCGCGAGGACGTTCGTTGGAAATACGGCGTGCCGCCAACTGGAAACGCCAACTATGGGTGGTTGCAACATATCGTGCACCACCTAGCGCCGAACGGTGCAGCAGGTGTCGTTCTTGCGAACGGTTCATTGACATCGAACCAAACCACTGAAGGCCAGATACGTCAGGCAATGGTTGAGAATGATGTTGTTGCTTGCGTCCTGACATTACCAGTACAACTGTTTTATTCGACACAAATATCGGCGAGCGTGTGGATTCTTGCGCGCAACAAGAAGTTTGCGAATGGCACTGACCGCTCCGGCCAAGTCTTATTCATCGACGCACGATCTCTCGGCAGTCTAGTAGACAGGACCCGGCGCGAATTTTCTGAAGCCGAGATATTAAAAATAGCAAATGCATATAAGTGCTGGAAAGGTGTCGACCAGTCTGAAGGGTACAAGGATGTTCCAGGATTCTGTCGATCAGTAGATATCAAAACCATTGCAGAACATCGATGGGCCCTCGTTCCTGGTCGTTATGTCGGGTTTGATAGATCGGAACTCTCCACCAAAGCAATTACGAAGCTACAGGAAGATTTTTCCGAACTGAAGGCTGCACTTATAAATTTGCCGAGTGAGGTTGCACAGTCAATTAAGATTTTTGAGGAGTTGTTCCATGGCTGAGGCTTTTCTGGATCACCCTGATGGGTGGAAAATTATTTCACTGGAACCGAAGCCTAAATCCGGTTTCATCGAGCGCGTGGAGAGTGGAGGAACCCCAAGTACATCTGTCGATGAATACTGGGATGGTGACGTTCCTTGGTTGACGCCAAAGGAGATAACCAGAAACAACGGCGCGCTCTACGTATCCAGCACTGAACGAAATATTACAGAACTTGGCGTGCAGTCAAGTGCGGCAAAGCTAATGCCTGTAGGTACTGTAATGCTTTCTAAGCGGGCACCAGTGGGCGCTGTTGCAATCTCAACTGTTCCAATGTGCACAAACCAAGGTTTTCTCAATTTCATATGCGGGGAAAAGCTGTTGCCAACCTACCTCGCTTACTGGCTTGTTGCGAATAAGAGATATTTGGACGCAGTCGCAAATGGATCAACTTACCCGGAGCTCTATAAAGGGGATCTGTTCGAATTCCAAATGGCTGTCCCGTCAATTGGACAACAAAAAGAAATTCTTCGGACTATCTCATCTGCAAAGCAGCTTGCACTTTGTTTGGATGCAACATCACATTCGGCCATTGAGGTTGCTGAGGTTCTTAAGCTTCAGACTCTGAAAGAAAGAATCGATCACTTCTACACCACCCTATTGCCAATAATCCTTTCCGGTCGTTTGGTCGGAGGTCAAGCATGACCCTCTGCTTGACAAATTCGTGCCGAAAACTCCTCGGACACACCGGGCAGCATGATATGTACCCATCAGTTCCATGGGCATTCATGACCGTGAAGGATAAGGACAAGCTAGCAAAGGCTGGTTTTGCCACGCCTAGAGGTGGCGCGAAAGGTGCTTATCAAAACCATGTTTTGCGAAGCAATCGGGTCATCGTTCCGTTTGAACGCCTGAGTCAAGCACCCGTAGCCAGTTATCAAGATGGGTATGTGATTCGCATCTACCCTGACCAGTATTTTGACGCGCCCGGCCAGATCAAGCCCACATTTAGTCAGGCCGGTGCGCCTCAGGTCGGCACCAATGCATTCGTCCTATATCGCACACACGACCAACTGGCGAGTTTTCCTCCTCCTGCAGACTGGAATGTCCGTTCTCTTTCGCTGAATGGAATTCAGGTCAACGAGCGCGTGTCTGGAGCAATAGATTCCGGAGAATATGTTCTACGAATTGCTGCTCATGGTAACAATGCCGCGAGATCTGATGGGCCTCCACAGGGAATATTTGCGCCGGAATACGCGAACGAAAACACCAACTACCTTGCCAAATGTGTACTGGCCTGGCTTACGTCGCATACCGTTGATAGCCCTTATGTTGCGACTCAGGCTCAGCATCTAGAAACAATTCTGCAGGATGCCGGCATTTTTGAGCCGCACGAGTGGGAGGCAATGGGGTTGCTACGAGGCGGACTCACCTGCTGCCCTTTGTGCATGAAACACATTCGGTACTCAGAGTTACACGATCAAGTTTCATTTGCGGATGAATCTTCGCTGCTCAATGCGTCCGAACAGGTTGTGAATGCGACGCGATCCACCGTGGTCAACCTGTTTCATATGGCTCCGCTCACGTATTCCGACGTGGAGCACACGCCGCAGAACGTTGCTTGGGGTCACGCCATTTGCAATACAAAGCTTGGGCAACGCAAATGTTATCCATTGTCGGAGTTAATCGCCGATGGGTCGAAGGTTGGAATAGTGGATCAAGAGGGGCTGATATCAACATTCGGCTGGATTTCCGAAAGTCTAGAAATGATCAGATCTCCGGCAGGGGCGGTTTGGATTCGAATCGTAGAAGATCATCTTTCAGCTGAAGATCAGTCAAGCCTGATTGAGTTTTTGGAAAATCACAGGGACGAATAGCATGGCATTTCTGTCAGAGGCTTTAGTCGAGCAGGCGCTGCTTGAACAGCTTGGTACGCTGGGATATAGCGTCGAGCAGGAGGAAAACATCGGCCCTGATGGTCACCGGCCTGAGCGCGAAAGCCATGACGAGGTAATACTGAAAAAGCGGCTTACGGAAGCCGTTGCGCGCATTAATCCGGAGATGCCACTGGATGCGCGTCAGGATGCGATCCGCAAGGTAATGCAGTCCGATCTACCATCGTTGCTTGAGGAAAACCGCCGCATTCACAAGTTGATCACAGAGGGCGTCGACGTCGAATACTACGCCGACGACGGCACACTGACCGCAGGCAAGGTTTCCCTCATCAACTTCGAGCGGCCAGAGCAGAACGATTGGTTGGTGGTGAGCCAGTTCGTGGTGATCGCCGGGCAATACAATCGCCGCCCAGACGTGGTGGTGTTCGTTAATGGCCTGCCGCTGGGTGTGATCGAGCTGAAGGCTCCCGGCAGCGGCAACGCAACATTGGTCGGGGCTTTCAATCAGCTGCAGACCTACAAAAAGCAGATCCCGGCGCTGTTCAATACCAACGCCCTGTTGGTGACTTCTGATGGGATCACCGCACGGGTTGGCTCGCTCTCTGCCGACCTAGAGCGGTTCATGCCGTGGCGCACGACCGACGGCAAAGACGTTGCACCGAAAGGTGCGCCGGAGCTCTCGACATTGATCGAGGGCGTTTTCGAGCAGCGCCGCTTGCTCGATATGTTGTGCCACTTTACCGTCTTCAGTGAGACGGGCTCCGGCTTGGCGAAGATCATCGCGGGCTATCACCAGTTTCACGCGGTTAAGCATGCGGTTAACAGTACCGTGACGGCGTCCGCCCCTGGTGGCAATCAGCGGGTTGGCGTGATCTGGCACACCCAGGGCTCCGGCAAAAGTCTGCTGATGGCGTTCTACGCCGGGCAGCTGGTCAAACATCCTGCGATGGCCAACCCAACGCTCGTGGTGCTGACCGACCGCAATGACCTCGACGACCAACTGTTCACCACCTTCTCGATGTGCCGCGACCTGATTCGGCAGACGCCGGTACAGGCTGACAGCCGCGAAGACTTACAGAAGCTTTTGGCGCGTGCATCGGGTGGCGTGATTTTTACGACCTTGCAAAAGTTTGGCGAGACAAGTCAGGCGCTGACAGACCGCCGCAATGTGGTCGTCATCGCTGATGAAGCGCACCGCAGCCAATATGGCTTTCGTGCCAAGGTGGATGCCAAGACCGGGGAGATTTCCTACGGGTTCGCCAAGTACCTGCGCGACGCGCTGCCCAACGCATCGTTCATTGGGTTTACCGGCACGCCCATTGAGGCCGACGATGTGAATACCCCGGCGGTATTCGGCAACTACATCGACGTTTACGACATCAGCCGCGCCGTTGAGGACGGTGCGACCGTGCCAATCTACTACGAGTCGCGACTCGCACGCATTGAGCTTGATGAGGACGAGAAGCCCAAGATCGATGCCGAGGTGAACGAACTTACGGAGGACGATCCGGAGGTTGAACAGGAGCGCTTCAAGCGCAAATGGTCGACAGTAGAAGCCTTGGTGGGCAGCGATAAGCGCCTCGCGCTGGTTGCGCGGGATATGGTCACCCACTTCGAGGATCGCGTTGCTGCGCTGGACGGAAAAGCGATGGTGGTGTGCATGAGCCGTCGCATCTGCGTGAAGCTGTATGACGAGATCGTGAAGCTCCGTCCGGACTGGCACAGTGCCGATGACAACGCGGGGGCAGTCAAGATTGTGATGACGGGCGCTGCCAGCGACCCCGAAGAATGGCAACAGCACATCGGCAACAAAGCCCGCCGAGATTTGCTGGCCAAGCGCGCACGCGATGCCAAAGACCCGCTCAAGTTGGTGATCGTGCGAGATATGTGGCTTACCGGATTCGATGCGCCCTGCATGCACACGATGTACGTGGACAAGCCGATGCAGGGGCACGGCTTGATGCAGGCAATTGCGCGGGTGAATCGTGTGTTCCGCGACAAGCCTGCTGGGTTGATCGTCGATTACATAGGTATCGCTCAGAACCTGAAATCGGCGCTTCAGCAGTACTCGAAGAACGACCAGGAGAACACCGGCGTCGACGAGTCGCAGGCCATCGCAGTTCTGATGGAAAAGTACGAAGTCGTTCGCGACATGTATCACGGCTTCGACTACGCATCAGCGATGGGCGGAACACCTCAAGAACGCTTGGCAATGATGGCCGGTGCAATTGAGTGGATTCTCGACATGCAGCAAAAGTTGGCGGCGAAGGAGAAAACCAAGGAAGGCAAGAAGGACGCACATCGCCGCTATCAGGATGCCGTGCTGGCGCTGTCCAAGGCCTTCTCCCTTGCATCGGCATCCGACGAGGCTCGCGAAATACGAGAGGAAGTGGGCTTCTTCCAGGCGATTCGCGCGGCGCTGGTAAAGAGCAGTACCGGGTCGGGCGTGACTCAGCAAGAGCGTGAACTGGCAATCCAGCAGATCGTGAGTCGCGCCGTAGTTTCCACCGATATTGTCGACATCCTCGCTGCCGCCGGGATCAAGAGCCCGGACATCTCGATCTTGTCAGACGAGTTCTTGGCCGAAGTTCAGCAGATGGAGCGCAAAAACCTCGCGCTGGAGGCGTTGAGAAAGCTCATCAACGACGGCATCCGTTCCCGCAGCAAATCCAACGTGGTGCAGACCAAGGCATTCTCGGAACGGTTGGAAGATGCGGTCGCACGATATCACGCCAATGCGATCACCACTGCTGAGGTCTTGCAGGAGTTGATCGACCTCGCCAAGGATATTCGAGCAGCCCGCCAGCGGGGTGAAGAGCAAGGTTTGTCCGAAGATGAAATCGCCTTCTACGACGCGCTGGCCGAGAACGAGAGCGCCATTCAAATGCTGGGTGACGACAAACTGAAACTTATCGCACACGAGTTGTTGGTCAGCCTGCGTGAGAACGTGTCAGTGGACTGGGCACATCGTGATTCTGCCCGCGCACGGATGCGAGTTTTGGTGAAGCGCATTCTGCGCAAGTATGGCTACCCGCCTGATCTGCAGGACGCGGCCGTGCAAACGGTACTGCAGCAGGCCGAGGCATTGTCGTCGACGTGGAGCATGCCGAGACCTGGCAGCGGAGGTGGCAATGGCTAGGACTAAACGCTCATCTTCCCTTAAAGCTGAGAACGGCAAAGCCATTTGGCTGCTGGTAAGCGCCGACATCGTTGTAATAGTTTTGGTGCTTACCGGTTTTGTGTTTACTCAGGCGTCCCTAACAAAACTTGCGCAGTCCGCGCTCGTTCGAGGGATATTGCTGGCTGCTGCTGGCCCGCTCATCGCCGTCTTCTTGAACGACTTGTTGCCATCGAACGCCAAGGCTTCAATCGTGTTCTGGCGTTTCAAAGACGCACTGCCGGGTCATCGCGCATTTAGCGAGCACGTCGAAGCTGACCCTCGAATCGATATGGTGGCGCTGAAGAAGAAAATCGGAGAATTTCCGCAAAGCCCAAGAGATCAAAATACCCGCTGGTATCAGTTATTCCAAAAGTATCAGTCGAACGTCATCGTCAGTGACGCACACAAGCGATTTCTGCTGTTTCGGGACTCGTCCAGTCTAACGCTTCTGATCCTGGTGATTGCCGGTATAGCCGCAGTGCTGTCGGGTGTTCCACTTGGCCTGCAAGCAATACTTGCAGGCGGACTGGCAATACAGTTTCTTTGGCTCGCCTTATCCGCCCGAAATACGGGTATACGGCTTGTGCAAAACGTCCTAGCGCTCGAGTCGAGCGACGATGAAGGGAAAAAGAAATGACCACTCGATCCATCGTGACGCGATTCCGTGCATATCAGCTTGGCAATGCCGGTGCTTCCTTTTCGTTCTTTGCCGACGGCACGTTTACGTTGATCGAAGCGCGGCTCACCGATCTCAGTCGCCCCAACCTGAACCAAGAATTGGCACAGTGTGGAAAGACCTCCATTGACGTTCTGCATATTACCGGCTGGGACCAGGACCATTGCGCCATAGCTGATCTTGAGGAATTACTTTCACTCTACAAACCAGCGAAAGTTGAGTATCCAGGATATCCGCCGCACAGTGATACTGCAAAAGAATGCTTAAAGATAATTCTGAGATATCGGACGACGAATTCGAACAAAGGGCGGTCCGTAAAATGCGTCGCTGTCAATCCCGACTACATCAAGGGGCTAAAGAGTGCAGATGATCTGGCATACCGAGATATTCTGTACCACCCGCGCATTTTGGTGGACGAGGACTCCAACAATAATTCGACAGTCAAGTTGTATCGACAAGGCTGCTTTAACGTAGCCAGCCTGGGCGATGTCGAGGATGCCAACATTGGCGCTTACCTTCGTCGTTGCAAGATTTTCAAGCGCGAAGTGGATGTCCTACTTCTTGCTCATCACGGAGCTGATTGCCCGACCAATTCAAAAACATTCTTTGAAACCGTGCAGCCTAGGATAGCCATTTGCGGGAGCCAGTTTGACAACCAGTTCGAACATCCCAAGCCAGAAGTTCGCCAGAGACTCTTTGAACTGGACATTCCGCTCATGACGACCAAAACGGGCGACGTGTTAATCCAGTCGCGTTCGCCCCATTCGCATAAGTTTCGTGCCACGAATCTGATCGCCAACTCGACGAAAGTTTCAAGAGAGCTTGATTTTGTGACGCGAAAGAGTCACTGGCTTTCAATGAATGCGGACACCCTCCGGAACCTTTATCGGCCTGGTTTCAAAGGACTCCGCTGATGGTGCTAAATAGAAATGGGGGGCGAGTGAAACAAAACTTAATCGACTGCGCGCATGACACCCGTGCGTTGCCTAAAGGCTGACACGATGGCCACCATACACTTTCTCAATGTGCGTGAGGGCGACTGCATCGTGGTTCAACACAACAGTGGCAGGACCACGATGATCGACATCTCCTGTGGCAACTTAACCACTGTGACCGAATCCACCAATCGACTAATGAAATTAGCAGGCCTCGCGGGCTCCAACACGGGCGGCAACTTTAACATGAAGGCATATCCAACAAGGCCACAGTCCTACTTGTCCAATATCGGGATCAACTCAATCTGGCGCTTTATCCTGACCCATCCTGATATGGACCACCTGGACGGGTTCAATGCCTTGATGGACGAGTTGGCCATCAGCAATTTCTGGCACTCAGGAGCCGATAAACCCAAGCCAGACTTCAACGGCTACAACGGTTATAAGGAAGAGGACTGGGATCGTTATGCCAAGGTCAAACAAGGCAACGAACAAGGCACCACAACGCTAAAAATCCTTTCGGGCGACGTCTTTAAATATGCCAACCAAGACGACAATGGCGAGGGCGGCGATGGCCTCCAAGTGATCGCGCCAACCAAAGACCTGGTGGATAAAGCCAACGAGAGCGAAGACTTCAACGACTGCTCATTCGTGATTGTCTATCGCACGGCTGGCTTTAAGATCGTCTTCACAGGCGACTCCCATGACTCGACATGGGAGCACATTTTAGACAATCATGTTGAGGATGTCGCGAACTGCGACCTGCTGATTGCTCCGCACCACGGGCGCGATTCCGGCCGCTCATGGGATTTCTTGGATGTGTTAAAGCCGCGCTTGACTCTGTTCGGTGTAGCCAACTCGGACCACCTAGCTTATGACGCTTGGAATCGGCGCGGGCTTGATAAGATCACCAACAACCAAGCGGGCAATGTGGTCCTGGACATAGACGGTGATCGTATGCATGTCTATGTCGAGAACGATTCGTATGCTGAATCCAGGAATCCCGGCAGCGTTACTCGAAATTCATTAGGCTATCGAACTTTAGGCTATTTGGAAGCCAGTCACGCTTGAGTCAAACTGCCTCAGTCATGACTTCGCCGCGAGCACCAGTCCATCTCGCAGCCCACTAAGCGTTCAGTCGGCGGCTCTCCCGAGGGCTTCCGCCTGCTCCCGATGCCATCAATGAAACCCCACCGCCATCATATTGGTCTGCCCCATCTTCAAGCCGAATTTCTACGCTGCCCCGTTCACCCTCTCCGCGACATGAAGCCCGCCAAGACCAAGCATGCCCAGTGTGAGCGTGGCCAGTGGACCGATATCGAGCGATGGCAAATTGAGCAGATGGCTTATCGCTCAGCCACACTTTTAGTCTGTTCTCTGACTGAATGCGTCGGCCTGTTCCTTATACCAACGCTGAAACTCCATCACCATCAACGTCGTCTGAGCGGCATCCTCAGCTAATTTTTCGCAGCTGCCGGTGGATTGTTCTGAATCAGATACAGCGTAGGCGGCGCTTGCATTAGCCCCGGTGGTACCGCTGGAAATGCTGGGCATAGGGCTGTTATCACCTGAGGGTTTGATGCGCACCCGCTGAGGAATGCGATCAAGCAAGTGCTGATCAGAGGCAAGGACTGCAGTTTTTTGTTGAATGTCATTTGAAATTTCCTGATTGATGGTGGTTTGTGCGTTGGTTTCTTGTGCAACTTGTTGTTCACGCTTGGCAACGGCAGCCGCCTCTTTGTTTCTTTCTGTAGCCCAATTTGCATTGATACGGTTTTCTCCAAACTGGCAACCGCTAATAAAAAGTGCCGATACGACTGCGATGATCCCTAACAAGCGCCAGGGTAAGTTGGTGAGTAAATGAAGTAGAGCAAGCATTACTGAACTCCATCGAGCGATAACAGGTTATGACGGTCAATGATTGCAATGAGCTTGTTTGCATAGTCAGGATCGGTGGCATAACCAGCTTTTGCAACAGACTTTGCAAAATCATCACCTAAGGTGCAATCGAAGCAATCTGCATAGCGTCCGTTTTGATGAAGGAATGCTGCGTGATCATCCATGCACGATTGCCAGTTCGGGTACTTCCTCCACTTCGCTTGAACGATGACCCATTGACCGTGCAAATACTCACGCGTATTCAGGGTCAATACATCGCCTTGCCATGACGGATCCGCCTTTACGCCAAACAGATTCATACCCTCAGTTGCTAGTTGAGAAGATCCCCATCCTGACTCAAGAGCGGCCTCTGCCACCGTGAAACTTGCAGGGACTTGAGTTTTTAATGCAGATGCTTGAGCAGCTGGCCCAATCAGATTAATAAAGTCTTGCGGTGTCATTGGATGATGTCCTTTACGTCTTTAGCGACTTGATCAATTGAGTCGTTGCGGTGTTCGTCGATGAAGTTAAATAGCCAGCGAACAATGGCCCAACCAGGTAGGCCGCACGCGAAGATGACGCCGCCCATGGCCATCAACCCAACTTGGCTGTTGACCCAGTCTCGAACTCCAAAATACTGAATCGCCGCAGCGCCTCCCCCAATGCTTGAGACAACGGTGCTAATGAGTCCGACAGTCCATTCACGTTTGTTTCGTGGTGGTGTCATAAGCATCACAACAACGGCGGCCAAGGTGGTGCCAAAGGCTGACGCAATGGCTGGTCCCCCAATGGCTTTGTAGGCTGCCGCTGCTCCGGCAACGCCTACGACTGAACTGCTAGCTGGTTCTGGCATTTATAAATCTCCAATAAAAAAGCCGTCAGGAGCAATCCTTGACGGCCATGGCTTATGAAATTGGGGGCGTATTATTTACGTACTGAGATCGACTTCTAAATCGCCCTGATAGGAATCACGCGATTGGTCTTGGGCTTTACATTTGGCACATCATTTGCCAACCCCTGCACAACGCCAAATATGTCTTTTCGGTCTTGAGGAAAATCACCCTCGATATAAATCGGGACATGCCCCGTTAAAAGGGTGATTCCAAACGCAAAAAATGCGATGTTGTCTGAGTAAGATGCCGCGCAAGCTGCATTCCATAGTGGCCCGTCAAGAAACATGCAGGAGCCCTTGCACAGCTGCAACACAGGGCAACTTGAGCAATCTTTTCGTTCGCGCCAGTGCGTTGAGCTTTTCATCTGCACCTTGCTTAGATCTGCCAATGTGCCAATCGCATGAGACTCTCCATTAGGCGCACGTGAAACCGCGCTGACGTTTTGACAGGTGACAACTCGACCTTTTAGGTCTACTGCAATGTGATCACTTCGGTCCATATTGCACTTTTGCCCCAAACTGCTGGCGGGCCTACCTTGCCTGATAGAGTTCACAAAATCCATCGTTTTAGAGCTGGCCAAATCAAATTGACTCGCTGCGCCACTACGCAAATCATCAAAGGCTTGTCGTCTAAATAAAATGTGCTCTTGCGGATTTCTAAAGAGCGCACCCAATCCGCCATCGTCATACGGATCAATAAATGCGCCTTCGCCAATCGGCACATCCGCACCAAACCGTGTCTGCAACCAATGCTGTACTGCGGCGCGACTTGGGTTGTGACGACTCATCATGGCGTTGATGCTGATGCGGCCCTTTGGATGCAGTCTGGCATACAAATCCATCACAGCCGCGTGCTGATTTGGATCATCCAGTGGATCAAGTCCGCGTGCGTGATAGCCAGGACCATCATGCGAAATCGCAACACAAAAATCCAGCATTTCTAACCACGCATTAATCTCTGCATTCAACAAAGATCCATTGGTGATCAAGTGAAATTGCGCCTTCGGATAAATTGCTCGAAGCTGGTTGGCAAGTGGCTGCAAGGTTTTGATATAGACCAGAGGCTCGCCGCCCCAAAACTCAATACGCTCGGGCGGGACTTGAACTGCTGTTGTCAATTGCTGGATAAAGCGGTCAACATCTTGAGGGTTGGTTTGCTCAGCATGCGGCACAAAACGTTGGCTGCAGTAATTGCATTCATAGTTGCAAGATAAGCCAAGACTAATTTTGAGGACTTTGATGTCGGACTTTTGACCCGGCAAAGACTGGCACACGACGGTGGCATCTTGAAATACTTTTGGCTTGACCTCGACCACAGGGCTTCCGTCTTCCCAAGTCAAGCTACTGGTTTGGTTGTCATAACCCAGGTGACGTACATCCCCATTGGGCGCAATTGCACGAATTAAAAAATGAGCCATTACGGGGTCACCTGACGCAGATTGAAATAGGTGGTTTGTAATTTTCTGATGACAGCTTTGGTCGCGGCAATATCGCTAACCGCTGCGTCATCACCCATAAATTGCGTGGCCGATGACTGACTCATCATTGTGGTGAGAGCTGCCAGCCAATTTGGCACTTGAGCAGCAGGCAATGAGGCAGATAAAGTGATGACGAGCTGCGTCACTAAATCCAATTGCTTCTCCAGGGCGGCGATGGAATCTTCGGGTTTGATCTGTGCTAACAGCGGACGCTTTGCCTTATTGCGGATGATCAGTGTTTGCAATCCACGAGTGTGACTGGCCATCCATTGCCTTGGGCGCATGTAGTTCAGATCATCCTTCACTATCGAGCTCAGTGTGATTCCGGCGATGTTGACCGCAAGAGGCTGGATCTGTTTTCGGGTGATGAAATGAATGTCACCTCCATCAAAACCAACAATAAATAGATGTTGCGTTAAATCGCGTACCCCTTTTCTCTCGGCAACGCTGGAGGCTGCGCCGCGTGAGTTAAACCGCTCAGAGTCCCAAACCAACTCAATAGAAGATTCCAGTCCGGCATACCCCACGGCCATGTCAGGGGTTTCCAACAGCAGTCTTGGGTCTAGAGTGATGGTTTGGTTTTTGTACGTCACCTGCAAGCAAACCGCATCAACGACGGCTAGGGTGAGTGCTTCACTGGTGTCTACCGGTAGGCTGACGTTTGTAACAGCAACTGTCGTTTGTGCTTCTTGGCTGGCGTTGGGGTCGGCTGAAGTTGCCGACGTTGCTGAAACCGGTGATGGTGATGCTGGCGAAGCAGGGGTTGCTGCTGGCAGAATTTCTGCTGCGATGTAAATCATAGATTTCCTCTAAAGTAGTCTTTGGGCCAAGGCAAGCGCACTTGGGCCACGATGTGAACAAAGGGGTTTTCTCCCCGGTAAGGGTGAACGTTGTGGGGTAAATGCGCGGGATAGATGGCGAGCAACCCAGGCCTTGGACACACATCTACAGAGTGGCGCATCTCCATTGGTAGTCTTAACTCTGACAAGTGCCTTGATGGATCTTCAAGCGTAAAAACTGGCGCATGAAACCCATCTGCGTTCTGGTTAATGGGCTGACCAATTTGAGATGGGTCACCGCTGGGCCAATACGCGATGCCCAGATCGCTTTCACGCGCTTCGGTGTGCGTGTTGATGTGATCAAACTTTTTCAAGACCACGCCGCGCAAACCAACTTCCATGTCTTCATTGGATGCAAAACCACAATAGTGGGCACAGGCCTCTTTGATGACCCTGAGCAGCCATTCAACCGAAGACGATTGGTTTGCATGCAACTCATGTAGCCTTAGTTCGTGCATGGAACCTTCTTGAGCTTGGCAACCCGAAATAACCAGCGCTTCTAATGTACGGTTGTGCTGATCAATATCAGATCCCGCGAACTGCGTGAACATTACCGGGGTTGGCCAGAGCATTTCTTTGACAACGTGCGCTGTATTCATCTCAGCACCCACAGTTGCAATTGCAGTTGCAGTTGTTTGAGAGTTGCGGTCTGATGACGCCACCTGAAATATTCCAACTCACAATATGCCAAGCTCCCGCGCCATCTCCTCCGGTGTTATCCCAGGCCACCCAATTCGCTATATTCGCGCTTGCTGCTGAACCAGCGCTGTTGGCGTAGTTCACCGAAAAGTTCGATGGATTCCAAACATAAAAATTAGCGCCGTCGCTGCTTCCCCAAAGCCAGGCCGGCTGCCCGCCTTGTCCTGACCAGTTGTAGGTTCCAGGACCCGCAGTGGAAATGAGTTTTGAGGCGGTAGCGGCATTACCACTCACGCTGATGGGCCATGTGCCAGAGGATCCTGATCCCCCCGGCTGCGGCGGCGTGTACCCAAGCGCGCCCGTGACATCGCTAGAGCCCAAAGCCACAGCACCAGATCGTCCAAAGACTGATGTGACCGGTGCAGCAGGAAAACTAATTGCAGCCGTCCCCACGGCCGTGACTTGCCCCTTAGCGTTGGTCGTGATCACCGGTACCGAGGTGGCGCTACCGGCTGTTCCAGTATTACCGTTGACAGTCGGAAGGGTGGCTGTAATGGAGACGTTGCCACTGCCATCAAAGCTAGTACTGCCAGAGACATCGCCGGTAATTGCAATCGTCACTGCGGATTTCAGCTTTGAAGCTTGTGCTGCCACGATGTTGTAGACGCTCGCTAATGCACCCCAGGTGGTTCCAGAGAACTTTTCCCAAAAGCCGTTGGCACTATTCCACCTCACGGCATTGGTTGGGACGTTGGCGGGGTTGCTTGTTGCAGGATCTAGCGCTTTGGACAAATCGCCAGCCAGTGCGTTGACCTCAGACGCGACGTTGACGTAGGTATCGGTCGTTTGTGGTTTGGAAAAATCAGATGTATTGCTCATGCGTGCCCTCTATGTGTCAAATCAATTGCGTGTAATAGACGCGTTTAATAACCCTTAGCAGACCAAGACACCGTTCCAGATGTCCGTTGTCCCGACTGGTTGAATAAGAAAACTTGAAAATTCGTTGGATCGGCATTGCCCAAGAATTGATAAATCGCTGTCAAAGGCGTTGAGCCAGCTGGTGTGACCGTGATGCTGATGACGTCCACAAATGGGACGTTGAAGTTGACGTTGGTTCCATTGATGTCGCTCGCGTTTGCCTGCACAGAGCCCGCATCGTTTTTAAGCTTGACATCCAACTTGATCTCAAGATTGGTCATGGCCAGTAACGACTTGTTGTCAGGCGATGTGACTGTCAAACGAACTTTGAGCCACCGAAAATTCGTGAGGTACACCTGACTGACATTTGGATAGTCCGTCCATGGACCTGTAGTGCTGGTATTGCTGCAACTGATCGTCACGCTGGTCGCAGGGTTTCCAGCCAAGGACTGCATGGTGGGTGTTACGGTGACATTGGTCGCAGCAAGCAACGCGCCGTAATCAATCACCTCCTCGTAATAACCGCTAGCGACCGTCGGCTGTGCATATAGTGGGTAGCCGGCATTGATTTGGTCGTTGGGGGAGGCCCAGCTGTTGTTTGAGAAATGCTGAGCCCATGAAGATGCCGCATCAACAGGCAATACAACTTGTGATTCTTCATGCACGGCATTAACAAGGGTGCCCGTGAAACTGCTAAAAATATCTGAATGCAAGACATAGTCCGGCGGCGCATTTACCGTTGCCGTAATGCTGCCCGGCGCACCTAAATTTCCTGCAGCATCAATTCCCGTGATCCAGTAGGTGTAGGTTCCAGCCACGGTCTCGAATACCGTTGTGAATAACCCGGACTTGGTGCCAATCACGGCTGCATTTGCCAGGGTGGAGCCTTTGGCAATTTGGTAGGTGGAGACTGGCAGCGATTTGGTTGCATCCGTCCAGTACAGCAAGACGTTGTTATCGATGATCTGCGTCGTGACGCTAGGCGCTGCAGGTGCCGACACCGTGAGTTGGGTCATGGCAGAGACACCCACATTACCAGCAATGTCGACTGCACTGACCCAAAAAGTAGAGTTACCCGAGAAATTGACTTTGCTCTGGTATTGCGTGGTGTAGGCTAAAGCCATCTGTACCGAGGTTTGTACGGTCGGCCCCTCGGCAATCACATAGTGATCGATGGGAAACATGGAGGGCGGCGTGTTCCATGCGAGCACATAGTTTGGTCCTGAGAGGCTGGCGGTCAGACTTGGCGCTAGTGGAATCGATACGATCAGCGCCGCAACCGTTGCATCAGCTGATTCATTAAGCAGCTTGTCTCGAGCTTTGATCATCCATTGGTATCCGGCAGCGGCCAATGGCGCAACCAACGCGCTGGTTCCTGCAAAAAATCCTAAGGACATTCCGCTCGACCAGCTTGTACCTTCCCTGATTTCATAGTCATAGAGCATGGGGTCGGCAATATCTGTCCATGCCAACTGCACACCATTGTTTTGAACGGTCGCGCTCAAGCTGCTCACATCCGATGGCAACACCATGGGCGGCGGCGTGACGGTCACGCTCAAATTCGCGGCTTGAGATGAAAACCCCAAAGCGGAAACTGCCACCACAGAAAATTGATAGATCGCGCCCTGATCAACGCTCTCAATGTCTAAGCTTGGCTGATTTTGAGAAATCGTGGTGACGGTGCCATTGACTTTTTGTGTCGTCACTAGAAAGCTGTTGGCCGATCCACTCCACGACAAGTTCAGACGCAGACCCGCCACGCCAATATCAATGGCATAGCGAGAGACGGTGGCCGTTAAATTGGTTGGTACGGCAGGTGTCGCACTCAGATTACTGGTCTGCGCTTGCGAGAGGGTTAAGCCATCTTCAATAAAACCATACTTACTGGGATTGTGTGCGACCGCCGAGATTTCCAGTTGATTGCTCTCCACTTCAGAAATCGTGACCACGCGCCAAAATTCTGGCGTGATGTCAGATTCGACGAGCAGATAGACGGCATTAGCCAATGGCACTTGCGGCAACGGGCTGGAGAGCTTAAGTGAAGCGCCATTCACCGTCTCTACTGCGGTGCTAACCATCGTGCCGTCCGGCATGACCAGCTGTAGCGTGAGCGGCAACCCCGTCGTTGCAATGAATGGGTTGTCGAGCGTGACTTGCGTGAGGTCTGTGGAGATCGCAACCATACGGCCGCCCATGCGCTTACCCGCTCGGTTGGGGTCCGAGCTTTGAATCACCGCTCCTGGATATAGATAGATGCTGTCCATTCCCGCTCTGAACGTCACAGTCTCTGTCTCTAACTGCTCCGAATAAAGCAACCACTGCCCAACACGGTGCGCTTGACCACGACTCGTGCATCCAAACGCGGTGATCTGACTCTTGATGACGCCGTACTTAGCAACCGAAGCGTCGTCTTGAACGTACTCCACTTTTTGTTGGTACCAGTCGTTGGGGTCGTTCCAACTCACCAGCACTACCGTGTGGCGCGTCTTAAGACTGCTGCCCTGGTATTTGAATGCGCCGTTAAGGACATTAGCTGGGGTGAACATTTGCACCGGATCACTAGGGGCGTCTTGCATCACCGCAATGGAGCCTGCCGCCCAGTACACGATCGAGCGGAAGATGCTCGCCATGTTTTGCACGACCTTCCAAGCATCCTCATCTGACTGCAGCAAGAGGTTGCAAGTAAAACGGGGTTCTTGACCGCCAAAACCATCTGGCACCAGCACGTCGCAATACTGACCAATGGCATAGAGCTGCCACTGATCGATGCTGGCACTGCTCAATCTGTCCCCCAGGCCATAGCGGCTGTTTGTCAGTAGATCGTAAAAGCACCAGGCGGGATTGTCAGACCAGGCCAGTTTGAATGTGCCATCCCATGATCCGCTGTAAACGTGTCCAATAGGGTCATAGTTGCTCGGTACATTGATCACCAGACCTTTGACGTCATAGGCACGACTGGGAATAGCCGAGAACTGCTGTGCATCGATGGCCATCCCGACTAACGCGGTGTGCCGATACTCGAGCTTGGTTGACACAATGGCGGTGAACTCGTCAAACCACAACTGGTTTTGCAAATAAGTTGCACCTGAATCGGGTGTCACACGTGTCACCCGAACATCAAAGGGGCCGCTGCCCGTCAAAGGGATTAAGTACGAGCGTGAATAGCGACTGGTTGTTTTGCCGGAAATGGTGTCTTGCACAGCCGTCACGAATCCGCCACCATTGTTTTGAATATCAATGGTGTATTCCACTGAGGCTCCTGAAATATTGCCAGAGCTCGGGTCTTGATAGGTCAGGCTAGGCACACTGACCGTAATCCGCAAAGCATCAATATTGGGTGTGGTCACGTTACGCACAATGGCGGTGGCCTGCCACACCTGAATACCCACCGCCGTGGTGGCTTCAACCGATCCAGCGTCTCCTGAGAGTTGCGACACGGCGGCTTGGTTGCTGGCGATGTCACCGGTTGTGTAGCCAAAAGTTGCGCTATTGAAGTTGTAACTGCCATCCAGATTTTGCAGAGGCGTCTTATCCAGATAGATGGACTGCGCACCATTTACCAGACCCACAATGGGACCTTCACAAAGGGCATCCATGACAAAGGCTTGCTGACTTGAGCGCAGGGTGTCAGGGGACTCTGACGGCGCGGATCCACTACCGCCTCCCCCTTTACCTGATCCACCACCTCCTCCTTGAATCAGGGCTGGGCGGATCACACCAATCCCTTCCAAGTCACTTGATTGGGTGCGGGCGTTGCATTGGGCGCAATCGCCAGGTCATAGGCGGAGATACTTGCTGAGATCACTTGCGAGCCGATGATGAGGCGCCCATAGAGCACGGGAACGGGGTTGCCTTGCTCGGTGGTATTGACCGGTCCGTTGAATAAATACGAGGCGTTGTTGTTAGGCTTGGTTGGATTTTTGGCCAGCATTTGAGCGAGACCACCCAGAATCAACGTTGCCCCAAAAGAGATGGCCATGGTGCCAACCGTACTGGCAACACCCGCTGATGCGCCCAGCTCTGGCAGTAACTCGGGTGCATAAATGCCTGCGACCACCAAAGCCACGCCCATGAAAATTTGACCAATGCCATTACCAGCTCCTGAGATGACTGGCACGATGCGGATTTCTCGTTGTCCAACAAGCTGTAACGCTTGGCGCTCCTCAATGGGCCAGGCATCCATGTACACACGGTAGCCGCCGGGATGCTGCACCAGTGCTTGTCGAAAGCCTGGCTGCAGTACTGAGAGCGCTCGAATTGCGTCAATCGGACTAGCGACATTTAATCGGTGCAACTTACCGAAGCGTTTGCCGAGGTGCCCATACAGTTTGATGGTTTTGAGCATCAACGGCGTCCTTGCAACAAACTCTGGTGGCGTAGCACCATCCGGGTTGCACGCTGCCAGCCTCCCCCATACACATCACGACTCGATAGACGTCCCGCACAATGCTGCATGAGTTGGTTATTCCCCAGATAGACGGCTGCATGATTGATCACAGGCGCACCCACTTGCATGAGTAGCACATCGTGTTCTCGCATCGCAGCTGTATCTGTCTGAACAAAACCGGCTTCCTCAAAATGGTCCAGGTAGAGGTTCTGTCCTTTAAGCCACCAATGTGAATCACGCTCAAAATCGGGCAAAGTAATACCGAGCTCCATGCGGTAGTGGTCACGCAGCAAGCTGTAGCAATCGAGCACTCCATGATGAAAGCTTCTGCCAATCAACGGCGCTTCATAGCCAGAGGGCTCAATCGTTTGAATGCTTCCGGTTGGCCAGTTCACAATGAGCCAAGGCAGCTTGGAGATTTCGCAGCCCACTAAGTCAGCCTGTGAAGGATCGGGCGCTAGGTTGGGGTGTGAGTGCACCACGACAGCCAACTCACCAGCATCTTCAGCCAAAGCTAAATCGTCTGGAGATAGTATGAAATGAAGATCAGGTGCATCGGCCAAGTTTTGACAAGGCCAATACAGAGGCTTACCCCGGTGCACGATCACCACGCCACACGATTCTTTCGGAAAGCAGGATTTGGCGTGTTCTCGAATCGCTCCGAGCACGCTATCAGTTAACTCAATCATGAAGGTTCTCTAGTTAGCCTTTAGGTCACCAGTCCACAACCTGGAAACCCACCAAAGGGAAGTACGGCGTTGGCACCAAAACGCAATGTGCAATCACTCAATTGCTTGCCGCATGCATCCAGCGCAGGGTTGGTGGTTGCATTGCCTGAGGCATCTGCGACAGGCGCGCCGGTGTAGCCGCAGTCAGCCCCCCGGTAAAGCCATGCGCAACAGTTTTGAATGAACTGGCGACGCGGCAAGCGAATGGAAATCAAATCTAGGCTAGATGCCAGTTCAAACTGCATGGACTGACCATCCTCATTGCTCTTGCGGTCAATGAACCAAACCTCAATGGGTAAATGCTGTGTTGCATCCGCTAGCAAGTTGCCATCCGTGAAGTTCGCCGCATCCAAAAACCGTGCAAAGGTGCGAATCCTTGTGAGATTGCAACCCGCAAAGTCGCTGTAACTTCTTGCCAATGCACCCAGTGCCCCTTGGATATTGGATGCGGTCAAAGTCGGCCGAGGCTGCGCGCCGGTCATGGATTGTTTGAAGCCTTCTGCACTCACGGGAAACCGCGTGTACGTTTGACCACCCCAGACGACATCTCCAAACAAGCCATTGGTGCCTGCGTGAAAATACAAAACTGGGCCGCCTTGCAAACTCAGATCAAGCGTGAAGAGCTCAATCAGTGCAGATGGGGACAGGGACTGGATTTCAGATTGAATCATTAGC
>CAIPID010000297.1 GCA_903865015.1 uncultured beta proteobacterium
AAATTTGGCGGGCATGCCATGGCAGCTGGGCTGACACTTGGTCGCGACGATTTTGAAAGATTCGGTCCTGCTTTTGAACAAGCCGTCATAGAGATGACGGGACGCAAAAGTTTTGAGCCAGTCATTGAGACCGATGGCTCGCTCGAACCTGGCTACGCCAATGCGCAAGTCGCCACGATGCTGCAGCAGCAGGTCTGGGGTGCAGGCTTTAATGCTCCACTGTTTCTGGATGAATTTACCGTTCGTAACCAGAAATTAGTGGGCGAAAAGCACCTTAAGCTTTCCTTGGAACGCGGACATCAGCGCTTTGATGCAATCTGGTTCGGGCATGCTGAGAGCTTGCCTGAATTTGTAAAAGTAGCCTATAAGCTCGAACAAAACGTATGGAATGGCATGGTTTCAGTCCAGCTCGTTGTGGAGTACGCCTGCGCGGCTTGAGCAAACCCTTTAAAATAACTAGTTAACTCAATTATTGCTGGATACCCACAGATGGAAGCCGAACGTCAAAACCTGATTTCTTCCCGCCTTGCCGACTACGCTGCGCGCGAGTCGGCTCTTCGGGGGTATCTTTGACTACGATGCCAAATCTGAGCGTCTGCACGTCGTTAATGCCGAATTAGAAGACCCCACAGTCTGGAATGACCCTAAACGCGCCCAGGACTTGGGTCGTGAAAAAAAGAGTATTGAGGATGTGGTCAACACTCTCAACTCGCTCTCCCAGTCGATTGCGGACTCAAGTGAACTATTTGAGCTCGCAGCGGCGGACTCGGATGATGAAACGCTGATCGCCATCGAGACCGATGCAGAGAAATTCCAGGCCACTCTTGAGGGGATGGAGTTTCGCCGGATGTTTAATAATCCAGCCGATCCTCTGAACTGCTTTCTGGATATTCAGGCCGGTGCCGGTGGTACCGAAGCCCAGGACTGGGCCTCCATGCTGTTGCGTCAGTACCTGCGCTACGCAGAACGTAAAGGTTTCAAGACCGAGCTTCTCGAAGAATCAGAAGGTGAAGTCGCTGGATTAAAATCTGCCACCATCAAAATCGAAGGTGAATATGCCTTTGGTTTTTTGCGTACCGAAAGCGGTGTGCACCGCCTGGTTCGCAAAAGTCCATTTGACTCCTCGGGTGGTCGTCACACCTCCTTTGCCAGTGTCTTTGTGTATCCCGAGGTCGATGATTCGATTGAAATCGATATCAATCCGGCCGATTTACGGATTGATACCTACCGTGCCAGTGGTGCGGGCGGTCAGCACATTAATAAGACTGACTCTGCGGTCCGTATTACACACGTACCGACCAATATTGTTGTGCAGTGTCAGAACGATCGCTCACAGCATCGTAACCGTGCCGAAGCTATGCAAATGCTGAAATCGCGACTGTTTGAGCTCGAAATGCGTAACCGTATGGCTGAGCAACAAAAAATGGAAGATGCCAAAACAGATGTGGGCTGGGGGCACCAGATCCGCTCTTACGTTTTGGATCAGAGTCGTATTAAAGACTTGCGTACCAACGTTGAAATCTCCAACACCCAAAAAGTCCT
>CAIPID010000298.1 GCA_903865015.1 uncultured beta proteobacterium
CATCCGCGCCGTCAGTCAAAATAAACGTTTCGTCAACTAATGGCGAAACGACTGTAGCAAGAACCGCCAGTGTTGATGAACGATAGAGTTCAGTCATCTCAAGACTGATTGCGAAGCGATCATTAATAGATTGTAAAAAACGTAGCCCTTGCAGTGAACCAAGACCTAAATCAGAAAAAGTCTGATCTCGTTCAATGTCCTGGTTCAATAACTCGAGTGACTGACACAATAGCTCTGTCAGCACACGCTCGACCGAACGAGTGCGCACATCGGAACAATCTTCATCGCTTTGGGATTGCTCTGCAACTGCAGGATAGACTAAGGTGCGAGGAGCAGACGCTTCAAGGGTTGAAACCTGGAAACCAGATACCTGCGCAGGTAACAAAGGCAACGTTCGCGCATCGAACACTTGACCGGGTAAATGAATTCGGCGAGCTTGCGCATTGGACTTAACATCCAATGACCAGTCTGCGGGCTCTCCCCGTATAAAGGAAAGCATCGCAACCTTGAGTCTTTCTGGTAAGACCGTCTCGGAGCGCTCGGGGCTCCAGACGATATCAGTCGCGCCCTGGGCAAACCTTTTTAATTTTTCAATTGCATCAGGCAAGCTCAAGGCAATCAATACGAGACGAGATTTTAAAATATCGCGACCGGATTGCAGAGTCATAGCAACATCTGCAAGCAATGTATCAGGACGGAGTGCCAGATAATCAGCTAACGCAGATGCTTGTGCGCGCAATGAACGTTCAGTTCTCGCAGACACTACGATCGCCTGCGCAACCTCACTGGCGTCCTGAAATTCATTAACATCCGAGACGGGTGCCTGATCAAAAACCAGATGAGCACTGGTGCCTCCCAGTCCGTAAGCCTGAATACCGGCATAAAGATGATTATTGGCATCTGGCAACCAGTTTTCTTCAGAATGAACAACTCTGATACGCCCATTCGAATCAATACTGTCAGATAACTGACCTGAAATTGTGCCAGGGACTATACGATGCCTTAACATCTGTATGACTTTAATAATCTGTGCAATACCACCTGCAGCTTCGAGAAAGCCTGTGACGGGCTTCATCGAACCGACGCGACACACCTGGCCTGAAGATTTTTCATAGATGGCCTTAACAGCCTCCAGCTCAATCAGGTCTCCAACTCCGCCTGCTGCGTGTGCTTCTAGGTAACCAAGCGAACTAGCATCAATGCCTGCATCCCGACACGCATCTTGCTGCAGACTGCATAAGGCGTCAACGGATGGCAAGGTTAAATTGCCAGACTGAGAACCCTGATGATTAACAGCGCTTCCCCGAATAAGGGCGAGGATCGGATCTTTACCCTTTAATGCATCCTGGTAACGTTTCAGGACAATGACCCCTACGCCCTCACCCATGACCTGACCACTCGGCACTTTACCAAAGGCTCGACAACTTCCATCCACCGACAAAATCCCAAGCGTGGCTAATGCTGCGAGCCGACTAGGTGACAGTATCAGACTAACACCGCCCGCGAGCGCAAGATCACACTCCCCTGCGCGCAAGGCCTGAATCGCACGATGTACGGCGACAAGCGAGGACGAACAAGCCGTATCTGTGATTTCACTCGGCCCCGTCAGGCCCAGTGCGTAAGAGACACGATTAGCCACAAGTGAATGTGCAGTCCCTGTCGCATCCTCAGGATCAAGGCAACCACCTGCAAGTGCGGTCGCTGTGACAAAATCCGTGTTGTACATGGCTGCAAAGACGCCCGTGCGGCTACCTCGCAACGTACTCGGTGCAATGCCCGCATGTTCCAGCGCACGCCATGACTCGGTCAGAAAAAGTCTTTGATGCGGATCCATCCCGCGCGCTTCTCGCGGTGAAATACTAAAAAAGAGCGGATCAAAAAACTCAATATCATCTATAAAGCCACAACGCCTGGCGGGGACACCAGCAGGCCATCGCCCCGCAGGAGGATCCCGAAATTGCGACGCGCCCTTGAGCAGTACCTCCCATAGTGCATCGACGTTATCGGCACCTGGAAAACGTCCGCTCATACCAACGACTGCGATCACATTGTCGTTATCACGCTTATCTGCCACAGTAGAAAAACTGTGCTGCATGGACATCGTATCTGCAGCGACGTTACGATCCGGCATGACCCGTTTGCTCAAGCGTGCCAACCAGGGCAAACTTTCTAGAATCTGCGCGCGTGAGGGGCCAAAATCCATCACACAAGCGATTTCATCCACTCCGGCGTTGCGTGCGCGCTCAACCGCCTCATAGGCCTCGTCGACACCACCAAAAATCCCACCTTCCTTGAAGTATCTCTCCGTGGCATACAGCGCGATATCGCGCATGTTTTTGGTCGCCTCAAGCTTTTCATCGCGCATCGCGCTGCGATGTCCGTCGAAGGACTTTTCAATATAAGAAGCTAAAGGTCCACGCGCAATGCGTATAACCGTTTCCATCGATTCATGCACAAAAGTGTGCGTAGCGAGCGTCACCCGTCCAGTCGCAGGGTCATGCCCGGCAGCGTTGCGCGCATCTCGATAAAGTTTGATTTTTGCTGCGAGCTGGTCAAGTGAAATGCCCATGAGCATTGTCAGAACATTCAAACCACGTTTACCGGCTTCGATAAAGGAGGCGTCTTCGCGTGTAACAGTTAACCAGGACTGCAGCTCAGACTGGACAGGTTGTGGGCGAGGCTGCAAATTAACCTTTTCTTGCAGACCATTTGGATATTCAAGCGACTCGCCTTTCCAAAGGCGCTTGACCTCATCAATACGGTCAAACCATACGTCCCGACGATTATTGAACGTTGTCGGACTCAACGCAAAGTCATTGGGATTCCATCCACTCGCAAAACCAAGGTCAACACGCCCACCAGACATGTTGTCGACCATCCCCCATTGCTCGACGACTTCAAGTGGATGGTGCAAAGGCAATACAACAGAACCCGCACGTATGCGGACCCGCGATGTACTCTGGGCAAGCACGGAGGCCATAACGGCTGGATTCGGGTAGGCCCCACCAAAAGAATGAAAATGTCGTTCAGGCAACCATACCGCTTCAAAACCGTGTTGATCAGCAAACTGAGCCAGATCTTTAGCGAGCGCATACTGTTCGTTGACAGCCCGATCTGAGGCGTCCGCAAAAAAAATCATGCTTAGCCGAAGTGGCGATTTGGATATGCTTGCAGAAGATTGTTGTGGTCGGTCCTTCGTGGCAATCAAGGAATCTACCGATCTGCCCACTGACGGATCGGCTGAAATCAAAGATTTCAGCCGACGTTCTTTTTCCGCCCGACTCAGAATTTTCTTGTCGCTCATACCGTCGACTCCGCCAATTCTTTAGCAAGGACATCAGACAGGGCTCTGGGTGTGGGATTTTGAATCAGCATCGCGGGTAAAACTGTCAGGCCAGCGTGTGATTCGAGTTTCTGTACAACGCGCACAGCAGAAATAGAATCAATCCCCACACTTTGAAATGTCATATCCGGTCCAAATTCATCAGGTTCGAGCTCAAGTACTTGTGAAACCACCAGACAAATAGAGGCAATACTGTCATTGGGCAGTTGTGACGCTGCTTGCGTATTCACACTAGCATTCTCGTCATGTGGATTATATTTACTTTCAAATTTAGCAAGTAGTTGATCAAGCTCACCATCCGTTAACGTGCTGAGCTCTGACTGTTGATCTGTCTGTTGATGTGTCTGTTGAGGTGTCTGTTGAGGTGTCTGTTGAATTGTCTGTTTAGCGGGCGCGGGCAACTGACAGTATCCGGGCAGCGCCAATGCAAGACGCTTATTCAACACTAAAGCCGGCATCACGGCACCTGAAATGCCTTGCGCCATTGCACCCGCTAACAGCGTAATACCTGTGACGGTGTCGCTCAGGACCAAACCTTTCATTGACAAGCCCTGATTGACAGACTCACTCTGCAAGTCTGTGAGTCTGGTGTGCATACCCGTATCAGTCCATCCAACCCATTGCACTGCAAGCCAGAGTGTCTTTGCAGCCTTGGCAGACTGATAGTTCGCCAACGCATCGAGATATGCATTACCCATTGCGTAGTCACTCATTCCAACCCCCATCACAGGAGCTGAGGAAGCCACCGAGGAACAGAGGATGACAAAACGAAGAGCGTCTTGATTCATCACTGAAAGCAGACAGTTCAAACCCGTGATTTTGGGCTCTGCTGAATGTAAAAAATCATCTGATGTTTTTTCAGTAAATAGTGGCCTGTCTCCACGTATTTGACCTGCGGCATGAACAAGCCCGGCAATCGCACCAGAAACTCTGGTAACAGATGCAACAAACTGACCGATACTTTCAAGATGGGTTAAAGACCCACAATATAGAGAAATACGTACACCTCGCGAGACTAAAGCCTGGAGAGGCGCAAGCTTTGCCTTTAGCGCAGGAGCAACAGACGGATCCGCGAGCACCAGAGGCCAGTCTGCGACAGGTGGCAACGCCTCTTTTCCCATCAGGGCAAGGTGACTGGCACCTGCATCGACCAGTGATTGGGCAATCGCGAGACCAATGCCACGCGTACCTCCGGTCACCAAATAGGCCTTGCCGGATTGAACGTAACTTTTCAAATCCGGTTGAACAGGAAGCGAACCTGCCTCCATCACAGGAACTTGCCTGGAATTGCCTTGAAGCCTGATCTCAACCTCTGGCGAATCCACGCGTGACAATTCCCGCAAGATAGCACTCTTCCACTCATGGACAGCGTACAGATCAAAATCAACATCCACTGTTCTTGAAAAGACGCCGGGATTTTCAGCGCCAAGCACTTTAAGCAATCCAGCCATCACGGAACCCTTCAACGTCAGGCCACGGGCTGGTGATGCACTCATATATCGCGTCAAATGCAGAATTCGCAGAGATTGAGGCCGTCTTTTAATCAATGTCTGAAAAAATCCGATTCGCCCAAGATCGAGTACATCCACATCACTCTGATCTGCGGATATATCCGACAAGTCAACGATCGTGATTGGACTGATCGTCAGCGAAAGCAAATCAATTGCTTTTGCGACACCATCATTCCAGCCTGTAAAACGCGGCAATACGGAGTCACCGAAGCCCGAAGCCAGATGGTCAGCGTTCAGACCGGCCAGCACAGAAATACTGGACGCATGCACAAGTTGTCCTAACGCAGGTTCAGAATCATCCGTTTTCCAAACTTTACGCAAAGCCTGCAGATCATCGCGTTGTGCAGTCATTACCAAAGGACTGACCGCATGCGTTGTTTGATTGTCCTGTGGCGATGAATCCAGCCAGGCATCCACCCAGTAGCGCTTGTGCTCAAACGGATAGGTTGGCAAAGAACCCAATCGGATGGGATGGGGTAATGTGCGCATTGCAGCCCAAGCAACATTTCGGCCTGAAAGAAACAACTCTGCGCATTCACGCAAATTCTGAGGCCCCTCCACTGCAGGGACGTTGCCTGCTATAAAACTGCTCAGACCAACTCTTACTGCCTGAATATCTGCGGCAACAAAAGCGAGTCGCTGCCCCAAGGCACTACGCCCCACCTGAAGCGTATGCGCAAGCGATGAAAGATCGATCGCCGGCGTCGAGCAAAAATCAGGAGTTAGATCTTGCCGCGCATTCGCAATTTTCAATGCAAAATCCTGCGCTAAAGCCTCAATATTGCGATGAGTCGCAAAATCGTTATGCGTCACGGACACACTTAATTCTGATTGCAGAATGTCTCGTAATGCCTGCAGGCGGTCTGCAACCAAACCAAGCTCGACCCAGTCCTCATGTGTATCAATCACGGACGCATCTAAAGCCAGCACTTGTGCGCTGATCGAAATCAGGATGTTTTTAATACGAGATTTTTCATGAAGAATATCAATCGATTTCCCTGAAAAATTAGATTTATCTTCAATCCACTTCAGTAAGTCTCGTGCACGTTGAACCAGCGCATTGTGTGTGCGCGCAGACAAAACAATAATTTCAGGCCCCAAGTTTTCGATGGGTGCAACAGGACGATCAGGCGCTTGACCAATGATCAGGTGTGCGTTTGCACCTCCCGCGCCAAATGAGCTCAAACCTGCGATACGCACGCCGCCCTCTGCATCCCATTGCGCAGGGCTGCGCTGAACGCTGAAAGGAGTTCCATCAATACCCAGTACAGTATTGATTTGATCCGCATGTAAGGTCGGTGCCAGACGACCGTGACGCATTTGCAACAAAACCTTGCTCAGCCCCGCAATGCCTGCCGCAGACTCTAGATGACCGATATTAGACTTAACAGAACCTAAGGCACACCAAGGCTCGGCGGCTGTTGCACCAAACGCGCCTTTCAATCCAGAGACTTCGATAGGATCGCCAAGCGAAGTACCTGTTCCGTGCGCTTCGACATAACTCACTTGTTGCGGACTCACTCCGGCACGAACAAGCACTTCAGATATCAGTTCAGACTGTCGCGTTGCAGAAGGTACCGTATACCCAGCAGTGTGGCCCCCGTGACTGATTCCACTCGCAAGTATGACACCCCAGATTGGATCGCCATCTGCTTGTGCCTGAGACAGACGTTTAAGGACGGCTACGCCAACTCCTTCACCGGGCACATATCCATCCCCACCTTCACCAAAGGCACGACAACGCCCATCGCGAGACAGCATTCGGCCTTGGCTCAAAAACTGGTATTTTGATGGATGTAATGTCAGATTGACACCACCGGCCAAGGCGAGATCGCTCGTACCATGGCGCAGACTTTCAACTGCAAGATGCAGTGCAGTTAATGAAGAGGAGCACGCGGTATCAAGACTTAGACTAGGACCTCGCAAATCAAGCAGATGACTGACACGATTAGCGACCGAACCGCTAAACGACATCGGCAAAACACTTGAGCCATTTTGCGCAGCCGCCACGCCAAAAAGCTGGTACTGACTCCACATGACGCCGGCATAAACGGCAACACGTTTTCCTGCAACCGCTTCGCGAGAAAGACCAGCATCCTCAAGTGCAGAAAATGAGGTCTCGATAAATAAGCGCTCTTGCGGGTCCATCGCCCGCGCTTCAACCGGAGAAATATGAAAGAACAGCGGATCGAACTGATCGAATCCGTCAATAAAACCACCCCAGCGCGACCAACTTGTCGCGGCTTTATCACCACTTTGATCGAAATACGCACTGTGATCCCAGCGCGAAGCGGGTACTTCCGAAACGCTATCAACGCCAGCAATCAAATTTTGCCAGAACTGTTCAAGATCTTTTGCCTCAGGGTAGCGGCCTGCGAGCCCAATTACAGCAATCGGTTCATCCTCGCCGTTCATGTGCACGGGGCTTGGAACTTTAGCTTCTAAAGCCGCAAGCTTTGTTGTCGGGATCGTTTTATCTGCTCCCCTGTCAGAGGTCGTCAGCACAGATTCAGAGCGTAAAACTTTCATCCCTTCAAATAGCCGATGCATATCACCATACATAACAAGAATATGTGGATGATTTGGGTGGGCACCCAGGATGGTCGACAATGCTTGCAAGCCAGCGCTGCTCGGCATAGGCGCAAGTCCCCAGCGATTTTTCATAGAAAGAATGACGCTCTCAGGGACTTGCATCCCCCCTTCAGCCCAGAGCGGCCAGGCTACTGAGAGTGTTCGCCCAGGTCCGGTGCGGTCACGCGCAAAACCGTCAAGCAATCCATTTGCATAGGCGTACGCGGTCTGTCCGACATTACCGAAGCTGCCACTTAAAGATGAAAATAATACAAAGGCATCCAGTGGGTCATTACGGGTCAATGCATCAAGGTTGCACGCGCCTGTCATTTTCGGTGCGAGTACGGCCTGAACAGAGTCCGCATCAATTCCTGCGAGCACCAGTCCATCTCGTAATACACCTGCTGCATGGATCACACCGGTGAAAGGACCTATTCGCTCTCGTAATACATCTAACCCCTGTGCAAGTGCGCCGTAGTCACAGACGTCGCACACAACCCAATCGATACCCTGCTCTTTGAGCTGATCGGCAACGACCGAAGTCGGCGCGCGACGGCCAACCACGCCAACTTTCACACCATCAGCAGCCAACGCACGGGCAAAAATAAGACCAAGACCGCCCAACCCTCCACTGATCACCCAACTGCCGCTTGCGCGCCAGGATGATTGGGGTGCATCGACCTGTTTGAATACACGCTGTGTACGCTCGCCATTCAAATAACGCAAGGTAGTCAAACCGAGTCGGGCATGGGTGATTTCGTTCAAAATTTCTGTGTTATTCGCTCCTGTCAGACTGACCATACGCAGCATAGGTCGATCTTGTGCGACGCTAGCGAGTAAGCAACTGACTGCACACTGTTCTGCGTGAGCGCGAACGCCCTGAGGATGCACAACGACAAGCACTGACTCACCAGGAATACGTGCGCACAAATCAATCAGACGCAAAGCGTCTGCGGCACCACGCCAACCAAACAAAAAAAGACTTGCCTGACTAATATCTTCTGCGAGCGTCCCTGTCCATTGCTGCGCAATGCTTTGCAAATCACTGATTCGATTCACATCTACAAACAATGCGCCCTTTTGAATGGTGGAGATATCTATAGTCTGTGGTTCGAAGACAGGAACCAAGAGTAATGTTTCAGCGCAATAGGTATCAACAGGTTCCTGCGCAGGGGATGACGATTCATGAATAACTATCTCACGCGCGCTACAGTTCTGCTCCAATAACGCATGAACACCTTGAGCATGCTCAAGAATCAGATATGCAGCCAATCGGGAAATTGTGCCTTGTTCAAAAAGCAATGTGGGATAAAGCTCTGAGCCAAGGCCCCGCTCAAGCACCCGCACGAACTCAAGCAACTGGCGACTATCCAGTCCAAGATCGTAAAAACCGGCCTCGGTATCATCCTGTCCGATCTCTCGGTTCAATATAGAACCGATTTGTATGCATAACCAATCAAGCAAGTCACGTTCGACATCACCTGTCAGATGCGCCGATATGGCAGATGCTACTGCGGCGTCTACTGCCCGGGCTGGCAAGGCAAGCGTGACTTCAGGCACGATACGCGCTGTCATGTTTGGTACACGCACAGAGACCGTATCGGCGCTGGAGGCCAAGGGTGTGCGCACACGTTTTGCTGCAAGCCGTTGCATACGTGCGACCGGTTTTCCTTCAGCATCATAGAGAGAAATGTCTGCATGATAGACATCCTGAGGCATGTTGCCTCCCAAGCCGGTGCGACGAACCAGCACCCAACCCTCTGTTCCTATCTGACCACGTGCTTCAAAGCTGCCTATGCTGATCGGGATGAAAGGACGTGCGTTACTTTGAACGTTGTTGCGCTCAAAAAGAAATGGAATCAGACAGCAGGCATCCAGCATGGAAGGATGCAAGATAAATTGAGAGGCTGCCTCTACTGCTTCACCAAAGAACGACATCTCGGCGAGCATGAAATCATGACCTTCCCAAACGGTCCCCCGCGGTTTCATAAAATCGCCATGCACAATGCCAACTTTTCGGGCTAATGCATATGCGTCTTCAAGATCAAAGGATGTTAAGGCAGCATGTTTGAGCTGCGTCACATCAATCATCGGACCAAGGTCGGTCTCTTGCCATAAAGCCACAGCGGCAAGATGTGGCTCAAGATTCAAACGCCCGTGACCAACACTACTTACATCGATCGTCAAAGAATGATCATCGCGCAATGCGCAGGCTATACGAATGGTTCTATCAACCAACGCATTAGCAGGCCCACGAAACACAATATTACGCAAAACAAAACCAGTACTCACCACAGGAACAACAGCATGAAGGATCCGGCGCAACAAATCAAAATACATAGTGCCAGGAGCGATCCCAACACCCTCTATGACGTGATCACGCAATACGGGATGATCATGGCGCAATACGGTTGTAAACACCCGTCCATGCTCGGTTGGTTCTTCCAGTAATTCAAAACCACAAAGCTTCGGAGCTGCTGCACCGTTCATAGAAAAATTACGCGCAACGGGAGCTTGCTTGTCTAGCCAGAATTCACGTCGATTGAATACTTGCGCAGGCAGGGGTTGTCTGGTGGGTTGATAGTTCGCAGGAATCCCTTCATTGGAGACTACCGCGTGCACATTGGTTCCGCCAAAGCCGAACGCCGATACCCCGGCACGACACACACCATCGACCCCACTCCAGCTCTGCACCGCTCTGACCGGCATCAGCGGCGAGGTCTCAAACGCAAACCGTGGATTCGGATGATCGCAATGCAAAGTCGGCACGAGCTTGCGCGCGTGTACCATCAACACCACTTTGATCAGACTCGCCAC
>CAIPID010000299.1 GCA_903865015.1 uncultured beta proteobacterium
GCGATTTGTTCCGGTCCGTCAAAATAGCGCCTTTGGTCGCTTTTACACCTACGCGCTGATTATGCAACTCGAAACGCTCAAACTTGTCGACACTTTGCCTACCAAGGCTGTATTCGACGTGGGCGCTGGCATGGCGCTGGTAATAGAGCCTCATGCGCCTGGTGTGTTCCGCATTCGTTGTGGCAGTCCTGAGACAGTTGCTGCAGATATTTTGCCTGGCGCACGTGCGCGTGCGCACGCTGAAGTCCTGCTTGCGCGTCCCGAAGCAATCGGCGAGGGTACGGTTGAGGCCATGTCAGGCGCGACAAAGGGTTGGCATATGGTGCAGGGCGATGTGACACTGGATGTCACGTCACACCCTTTCCACCTGAATTTAAAGCGTCACGACAAAACTGTTCTCGAGCTCTCTGGCACGGGCATTCAGGGTCACGGCGACGCTTGGTCGGTAGGTTTCAAACTTGCAGACCAGGAAAAGATTTTTGGCTTGGGTGAAACACATGGTGATTTAGATCGCCGAACTGAAGTCATTTTGTCCGACAGTCCTGAGCACCGTGCTTTGCCGCTAGCCTGGGGCCCCTCAGGTTGGGGCGTTTATACCAACACGCTTGCACGCGTGGAGCACGATCTGGGTGCCGAAACAGCGAACGAATATCTGATCACGATCGAAGACTCGGTGCTGGATTTATTTGTGTTCGCTGGCGAACCCGCAGAAATTCTTAATCAATATACGCAGCTGACAGGTCGTGCCGGTCAGCCTGTGCTGTGGTCCATGGGCGTCTGGATTGAGCAGCACCATGGCCAGACTGCAACGCAGACGGCAGAGATCATTGCCGATTTCCGTGCTCAGAATATTGCTTTAGATGGCGTGCTGATGTTGCCGCCTACTGCTTGGACATACCAGGATTCAAAGTTGTTGCCAGAGTGGGATCAGGAGCGATTCCCCGACCCTAAGCAGGTTATGGATTTGTTTGCCAAGCATGCGGCGCATCTGTGCATGCACACCATACCTGGCGCGATCGCCGAGTCCTCAACATTTGCCGAGTTGGAAGATCGCGGCTGGCTGTTGGCCAACGAGGAAGGTGATGCACACGTGTTCCCTGGTGTCGTGGCGACCGGGGGTAAAGATTTTGGCCTGCTCGATCTCACGCACCGTGATGTATTAAATGCCTGGTCAGAGCGTCATCGTCATCTGATCGAGGACGGCGTCGGCGCAACCATTTGCGATGTGCAGTTTGATATTCCTGATTCGATCGTCGCACGCGGCGGAGAGAGCGGCCCGGTGCTGCGATCTCTTTACCCGGCGCTTGCGCGTCGTGCGTTGTTTGACGCGACAGCTGGTCAAAAAGTCCCTCCTGAGGGGGTGGTGTTCAGTTCAGATTTGTTTGTAGGCGCGCAGCGCTTGCTATGGCAATCTGCGCCACGGGTCACGAATAATTGGGCAGGTTTGCAGCACACGTTACGCACCGCATTGTCTGTGGGTGCGAGTGGTGTACCTGTGCAGA
>CAIPID010000300.1 GCA_903865015.1 uncultured beta proteobacterium
ACATACATACCTAAGACGGCATAACATTTGAATTGGACTATGCTTAACCAGACCCCACTTAGACACGAGCCAGTATGTTTCAGGAAGCAGAGTCCGACCCCGTATTGTCGCCAGCTGAATTCAAAAAAATAGAATCTCACCTGCGCGTCCAGCTTGTTAACGAACAATACAAACACATCAACCGACAGGATCGTGCGTTGTTGATCATGATCGCCGGCATTGATGGTGCAGGCAAGGGTGACACGATCAATCTGCTCAATGAGTGGATGGATCCACGTCACGTCCATACTATTGCCTTTCCCCCGCCGGTCAAAGCCGACTTCGCTTACCCCGCAGCACGCAGATTCTGGATGAGCCTGCCACCCAAGGGTGAAATCGGAATCGTATTCGGCTCGGGTTACACCGCACTCTTTGAAGAAGCAGCAAAGAAATCCCTCGACGCTGACAAACTTGAAAACCATATTCTTTTTGTGCGCAGATTTGAAGCCAACCTCGCCGCAAACGGTATCCAGGTCCTGAAACTCTGGTTTCATTTATCACGTGAGGCGCAACACGCGCGTATCGAGGAGAGACAAGCCAATCCTTCCACCGCCTGGCAAATCGACAAAAGCGACTTACGTGCGCAAAAAAAATTCAAATCCATCCGCAGAGCTGGGCAATTGATTATCGAAGCAACCGACGCCCCGCATGCACCGTGGGTCATCATCCCAAGCGCTGATCCACAACTGCGCACAGTCAGGACTGCGCAGGCAATCTTACAGGCACTCAAAACGCCTATGACCAAAGTCCCGACCTTTCACGATCCTGCCGCAGCAACAAGCTTGAAACGTCCTGTTAATCCTCTGGACAAATTGGACTACAGCGCAACCATTTCCAAACAGGATTACGACACGCAGATTTTGCAATGGCAAAATCGTCTGGCCGTAGCCATACGCCAGAAAAAATTCAAAAAACACGCGCTGGCTGTCGTGTTTGAAGGTCCTGACGCTGCAGGTAAAGGTGGCGCCATCAGGCGCGTCACACGCGCCATTGATGCACGGCAGTTCAACATCATGCCGGTCGCCGCCCCCAAACCCTCGGAGCTCAGTCGGCCGTACTTGTGGAGATTCTGGCGCAATGTCCCCAGTAAAGGCCGCGTGTCGATATTTGATCGATCTTGGTATGGACGCGTGCTGGTTGAACGCGTTGAAAAACTGATTCCTCGCCCGACGTGGTTTAGAGCGTATGACGAGATTAATGATTTTGAACAACAACTCACCAAGCACGGTGTAATTGTTCTGAAATTCTGGCTAGCCATTACGCCCCAAGAACAATTAAAACGTTTTCGCGAGCGCGAACACTCTCCTTACAAGCAATTTAAAATTACCCCCGATGACTGGCGCAACCGCAAGAAATGGAAAACGTATTCAACTGCGGCTAAAGAAATGTTCAGCCATACCAATACTCCCCTCGCACCCTGGCACGTCATTTCTGCGAATGATAAAAGGCACGCCCGCATAGAGGTACTCAAACAAATCGTACTCGCACTCGAGAAAGCCCATGACTGATTGCCCGCTCTGCCAGACGCCGGGCGGTGAGCTCCTCTGGGAAAACAATCTACTACGTATCATCGATGCACGTGACCCGTTGTATCCGGGATTTACCCGCGTTATATGGAAAGCACACGTAGCGGAAATGACAGATCTAAGCCCGACAGATCAGCTCACTTTATTTCAAGCCGTATTGCAAATAGAAAGTCTCCAGCGCGAACTGCTTGGTCCTGACAAAATCAATCTCGCAGCCTTTGGCAATATGGTGCCGCATGTGCACTGGCATATCATTCCACGCTGGCGCGACGACGCGCATTTTCCTCAAGCCGTTTGGGCCGCGTTACCTGAGACGGATGCGCATACACGCGCAGCGCATCAACAAAGATTCCACGCCACCGCAGCCCTTATCCCGGCTTATCATGCCGCCATTCTCGACAGATTTCAGTCATAAAAAATCAAAACAGAACATACACATGAAACAACATATTTTTCCTCTCTTGCGCGCAGGTTGCGTATCGCTAGCAGGACTGTCCCTCTGCCTGACAAGCGCTGCCACCCAGGCCCAGTCAGCCAGAAACTATCCCAACCAAGCCATCACCATGGTTGTACCGCAAGCGCCAGGCGGCACCAACGACATCGTTGCGCGCCTCATTTCCATTGAGTTGGCCGAAGAGCTCAAACAACCCGTTGTCGTGACCAACCGTCCCGGGGCAGGTGGCAATATCGGTACCGAGCAAACCAAGCGCGCCACACCCGATGGCTATACGCTACTCATGACCGTCAACAGCGCGCAGGCGATCAATCCTTCGCTCTACAAAAACGTAGGCTTTGATCCCATCAAGGATTTCGCACCGATTACAACTATTGGCGCGGTGCCGAATGTATTGCTGGTCAACCCCTCATTTCCCGCCAAGACACTGGATGAGTTCATCGCTCTGATCAAAGCGAATCCCGGTAAATATCAATACGCCTCCGCAGGTAACGGCACGCTTAATCACTTGCTGGGTGCGATGCTCGATAAGCGCGCTGGACTCAAAATGGAGCATATCCCTTACAAAGGCGTGGGACCTGCAATGGTCGATGTGCTGGGTGGCCAGGTGCCGATCGTTTTTGCCAGCCTGCCCTCTTCGCTTGCCAACATCCGCAACGGCAAACTGCGCGCGCTTGGCGTGAGCACAGACAAACGCTCACCTGCATTGCCCGACGTGCCTGCAATCAACGAAAAAATACCTGGCTTCAGCGGAGATTTATGGATTGCGCTGTTTGGTGTGGCCGGCACCCCACCCGAGATCATCAATACGTTGTCGCAAGCAACGGCTCGCATTATGCAAAAGCCCTCTGTGCAAAAGAAACTCGCCGAACAAGGTGTTGAGCTTGCCTTTGATACTCCCACACAATTGCAAACACGACTCGAGCAAGACATCATCAAATGGCGTGACATCGTCAAAGCTTCGGGTGCCCAGGTCGATTAGAATTTCAATCCTCAGAATTAAAAATAACTGACTTCAACTTTTCAGTGGATAGCCTTAGATCATGACGACCTCAACACCTTTTAGTTGGCGCTCAATGCTGTTTGTGCCGGCAAGCAGTGACCGATTTCTCGAAAGCGCCTTAAAGCGCCCAACCGACGCCATCCAGCTCGATCTGGAGGACAGCGTCGCACCCGACCTGAAAGACAGCGCTCGCGCGCGCATCGGCGAGTTAGCAGATCGCGCAGCTAGCGCGGGCTACGACGTGATTGTTCGTATTAATCGTCCCTGGCGCATGATGGTGCGTGACATCGAAGCCTGCGTGCGCCAATCTGTACAGGCATTAACGTTACCTAAAGTCCCTGACGGTTCTTTTATCCGTGCCGTGGCAGAAATTCTCGATGAATGCGAACTCGAAGCCGGCCTGCCTCGCGGCCATACCCGCCTGATCGCCATGGTCGAGGATGCGGAAGGTCTGCACAACATGGATGGTATTGCACGCGCCCATCCACGTGTGTGCGCCATGATTGTGGGTGCCGAAGATCTCGCCGTCTCCATGCGTATGGCCGTCGATCCTGATGGACTCTATGTCCCGAACGTCATGGCTGTTGCGGCATGCCGTCGCGCCGGGATTGCGCCGATTGGTTTCGTTGGCTCGGTCGCAGACTTTGCCGACAAAGAAAAATTCCGCGAGACCGTACAACGCGCAGCCAGACTCGGTTTTGAAGGCGCTTTCTGCATTCATCCATCTCAAGTCGAGGCGACCAACGAGGCCTTCAGTCCTCCCGAGGCGAGCGTGACGCGTGCACGCGCCTTGCTCGAGATCTTTGATGCTGAATGTAAAGCCGGCCGTGCCGCGTGCACATTCGAAGGTCGGATGGTCGATGCACCGGTTGCAATGCAAGCGCGTCTGATTCTTGAGCGCCACAGCGCTCTAGAGGCCATGCTCGCCAGACGCGCGAAAGCGAAAGCCTGAGCTGGCCAAGGCCAGGCGACCTAAGCAAGCGCGCCTGAACCCGAGGCCATGCCACAATACGGGCATGGCCTCAAACGAACTGACAGAAACAAATCTCCTGACCCACGTAACCGCTGTCTGCTCGGGTTGGCAGCAGGCTCTGCATGCTGAGCGCATCTTGCGCACGCTTGAACAACTGAGTCATCAACTTGAAACGCGCAAGCAAGCTGGCGCAGTGATCTATCCAGCACGCCCCTTTCGCGCGCTCGATGCACTCGAGCCTCAAGACATCAAAGTCGTGATTCTGGGACAAGACCCCTATCACGGTCCCGACCAGGCGCAAGGACTCGCTTTTTCTGTGCCCGACGACCTCAAGCGTCCACCGAGTCTGAGAAATATTTTTCTCGAAATCGATCGCAGCTATCCCCAAAGCGCGCAAGACAGTGAGGACGCAAACATACAAAGCTACCGGTTTGAGCCCTCCAGAATGGGCAGTCCAGCTCAAGGCAGACTCGACATCGGACCACCGGTGCCAGGCAGCGATCTATCGCGCTGGGCTGAACAAGGAGTTTTACTACTCAACACCGTACTTACGGTCGAAGACGGTCAGCCTGCTTCGCATGCCAAATTAGGCTGGGGAGTCGTGACCGATGCACTCATCACTACAGCGGCTGCGGACTCCAATCCAAAAGTGTTCATGCTCTGGGGAGCGCATGCGCAGGCCAAGCGTGAACTGATCGACGCACACCCTGGCCATCTGATTCTTAGTGCCAACCATCCGTCCCCGCTTTCGGCCAGACGCCCGCCCGTACCGTTCCTTGGCTGCAACCATTTCAAAACGGCAAACGAGTGGCTTTTACAACACAATCGCACACCGATTCAGTGGAAAACTTAAAATAATTCAAATAAAGGGTTTACCCCGATTCAAATGTAGGTTATATTTCTGGCACTGCATTAACTCATAGGCACCGCGCTTTATTACCAGTTATCTGGCGCAAGCAGTCTCTGACAGGCAATGACCTGATTAGGTGCTACTCATCATCGATTCCTGACCTCCTTTCCTTTCGTGGGCAGCAAGCGTGATCTAGATAGATAGATCACTTAGCCCAGACGTTCGGTTGATTCGGTCGGCACGATGCTCGATTCAACCGACTACCGCCGGTCTTACAAAACTCCCGGGCTGCGTCATATGGCCACTATCTGGCCTAAAGGAAAGTCATGTCCTTCGATTCGTTGGGGCTCGTCCCCGCATTGCTGTCTTCAATAGAAAGAACCGGTTTCACGACACCCACAGCTGTCCAGCTCGCCGCAATTCCTGCCGCACTCGCTGGTCAAGACTTAATGGTGTCTTCGCAAACGGGTTCTGGCAAAACTGCCGCCTTCATGTTGCCCGCCCTCAACCGCATCGCTAAAACACCTGCGAATAAAGGCCGTGGCGTACAAGTTCTGGTTCTGACCCCAACTCGCGAACTGGCCCTCCAGGTCAGCGAAGCCACCGCCATGTACGGCAGCAACCTTGAGGACCTGCGTGTAGCAACGGTCGTCGGTGGCATGCCTTACGGTGCGCAGCTCAAAGCCCTGTCACGCCGCGTAGACGTGCTGGTTGCAACGCCTGGCCGTCTGCTTGACCACTTGCAGGCACGTCGCGTCGACCTTTCAACTGTTCACACACTGGTGCTCGACGAAGCCGATCGCATGCTCGACATGGGCTTTATCGACGACATCAATACGATCGTTGACCGCTGCCCCGAGTCACGTCAGACCTTGCTGTTCTCAGCAACCCTTGACGGCACTGTCGGCAAACTCGCCGCCCGTATGATGCGCGATCCACAGACTATCGAAATGGCCGGCCAGTCAGACCGCCATGCCAACATTACACAAAGCCTGCTTTACGCAGACAACGCCGGCCACAAGCTGCGTTTGCTTGATCACCTGTTGCGTGACGCAGCGATGGATCAGGCGATTGTGTTTACCGCAACCAAACGTGGCGCCGATGATCTGGCTGAGCATCTGGCCGACCAGGGCTTCTCAGCCATGGCACTGCACGGTGATATGAACCAGCGTCAGCGTTCACGCACACTGGGCGAATTGCAAGACGGCCGTATCCGTATTCTGGTGGCGACTGACGTTGCTGCCCGCGGTATTGACGTGCAGGCCATCAGCCACGCGATTAACTACGATTTGCCGATGCAACCCGAAGACTACGTCCACCGTATTGGCCGTACCGGCCGTGCTGGTCGCGATGGCAATGCTTTCACACTGGCCATCCATGGTGAGCGTCATAAAGTGCGTCGTATCGAACACTTCATTGGTTACACCATCAAATCCGACGTGATCGCCGGCCTTGAGCCACAAGTCACTCCACGTGCACGTCCTGAGGGTTCCTCCTCACGCGGCGCAGGCGGCAAAGGTGGCCGTTGGAGCAACGATCGCAGCAACGACCGTTCATTTGCCCCACGCCCTGATCGTCCTTACGCCGATCGCGGTGAAAAGCCTGCCTATGCTCCACGCGGTGACAAGCCATCGTATGGCGATCGTGACCGTGGTTTCGCTCCACGTGGCGACAAGCCAGCATTTGCACCGCGCGGTGACAGGCCTGCTTTCGCTCCACGCGGTGACAAACCATCTTACGGCGATCGTGATCGTGGTTTCGCTCCACGCGGTGACAAGCCAGCATACGCACCACGTGGTGACAGACCTGCTCCACGCAGCGACAATCCCTTCGCTAGCAATCGTGGTGGTGATGCCCGTCCTCCTTACGAGCACCGTGCTGACCGTGCACCATCAGATCGTCCTGCATACGCGGGCAAGCCTGCCCGTCCAGCACGCGACTTCGCTCCACGCGCAGCCGCTCCTGCTGGCAAGACCTTCGCACCACGCGGTGACGGTTCAGCACGCTCAGGCGCACCACGTCCAGGCGCACCACGCGCAGCAACTGGTGCACGCCGTGGCTTTACCTTTGACGGCGGCCGCCGTTAATTAGAGATAAAGTAGTGCCCGCGGAGAACTCCATCCCGGTAAGCGCTGACGCGCTGGCGCATAGCCAGCAGGTCAGCGCTTTTTTACGTGCTCAAATCGAGCAGGCGGGTGGCTGGTTGCCTTTCAGCAGTTGGATGCGTGATGCGCTCTACGCCCCTGGTCTGGGTTACTACGCCGCGGGCAACACCAAATTTGCCGAGCCGACACAAGACAACCCAAAACAACTGAAGGGTGATTTCGTGACCGCCCCCCAGCTCACGCCTTTATTCGGACTGACACTGGCCAATCAGATTGCCGAAGTCTTGCATCAGAGCGACTCTCTGGACGTGCTTGAATTTGGAGCCGGCAGCGGTGCGCTCGCGAATGACGTGATGACCGCGATGGACACGCTCGGTATTGCAGTGCGCTATCAAATACTCGAGGTCTCTGCAGACCTAAGATTACGACAACAACAACGACTATCTGCCTGGGCAGATCGAATCACCTGGCTGGATCGCACACCCGAGGCATTTTCTGGTTGCATTATTGCCAACGAAGTCCTCGATGCCATGCCGGTTGAGCTATTTGCCTGGTCCGAGCAGGGACAGCTCCAGCAACGCGGGGTAATCTGGGATGGTCAGCAATTTGAATATCAGGATCGACCGGCCAGTGCAGCATTGCGCGATAGCGTCCGTCTGCGCATGCCAGCTCTGCCGGACTATCGTTCAGAGATCAACCTCCAGGCCGAAAGCTGGATTAAAAGCCTCGGTCAATGGCTCAAGCGTGGCACAGCCATCCTGATCGACTATGGTTTCCCTCAGCACGAGTATTACCATCCACAGCGCCATCGCGGCACACTGATGTGCCACATCCAGCATTTGGCACATGACAATGCCTTAATGGCGCCCGGTCTTCAGGACATTACCGCACACGTTGATTTCACGGCGATGGCCGATGCAGCCCTGGCCGCCGGGCTTGAGGTTTACGGCTACACCTCTCAAGCAAGATTCCTGCTTAATGCGGGACTGGCAGAGGTCATGATGCAGCGCGGTGATCCAAGTGCGCGCGACAATGCCAATATGCGCGTTGCCGTTCAAAAGCTCACCTCTGAAGCTGAAATGGGCGAGCTGTTCAAAGTGATCGCAATCGGTCGGGAGATCGATGGCGGGTTGATCGGTTTCGCACGAGGCGACCGACGCGACAGTCTTTAAAGGCTGCCGTTTTTAATCACCGCGTTCTAAACAACGAATGCAATCGTTAACGACTGCAGCCTTGCAGCGCTCACCACCGCTTTGATCTGCTGTGGGGAGGGAGCACTGCGGGCAGCCGCTCCTGCATCAATCGACAGGACAGCATCAAGCCAATGCTGCCAGTGCGTAACCGAGACCTCAGTCACGACCTGCGCCGTGCGCAACAGCGCCATTAACCGATCCGGCTTTCTGATTGCATCGCACTGTTCGAATAAAGCGAGCACATGCTCAGGCGTCATGACAGGAGCATTTACAGAGGCTAGTACCACCGGCAACAACCGGCTCATATCGCTGCATTCGGTGGGCG
>CAIPID010000301.1 GCA_903865015.1 uncultured beta proteobacterium
GATGTGCCTAAAGGACAAGTTGTGACCTTGATTGGCTCGAATGGTGCGGGTAAAACCACCACGATGCGGGCCGTCACGGGCATGATCAAACCAACTGCCGGTGATATTTCCCTCGGCACCACCAAAATTGATGGTTTCGACTCCTACAAAATTGCTCGTCTCGGACTCGCACACTCACCCGAAGGTCGACGTGTATTTTCGACGATGTCGGTGAGTGACAACCTGGTGCTGGGAGCCTTTCCTCGCATAACAGGGAGTCGTCCAAAAGGCGATGTCAAAAACGATCTTGAACGCGCGATGGAATTATTCCCTCGCCTGAAAGAGCGACGCAATCAGTTAGCAGGTACGTTGTCTGGCGGTGAGCAGCAAATGCTCGCCATGGCACGCGCGATCATGCTTAACCCTGAAATCATTTTGCTGGATGAGCCATCGATGGGGCTGGCACCGATTTTAGTGGATGAGGTATTCAGGATTATTGCGCGGCTTAAATCCGAAGGCATCACTATGCTGTTAGTGGAGCAGTTTGCTGCGGCAGCGCTCAATGTTGCGGATTATGGGTATGTGCTGGAAAACGGCCGTATTACTGCACATGGCCCTGCCGATAAACTGATGAATGATCCGGCTGTGAAAGCTGCTTATTTGGGCGGTAGTCACTAATTAGGAGAGGTTTTTGTAGACGCACGTCTAATTGAAAAAAACAGGCATCTGAGATGCCTGTTTTTTTACTCTGAAATTTCTCAATTTTCAAAATCAATGCTCATGCTCATCAAGCACGAGATGCGCTAAACCTTTTTCAGTCGCCAAACCGATCTTCGCACCAATGGGTAACGTCGCTTTCATCGCGGTATGACCATAGGGCAATCCGGTAATCACAGGTATACCAACGGTTTTGCGGATGTAAGCAATGACGGACTTTAAGTCATAGCCCTGGTCATGGGGAGCAAGTTTGTATTCGGTAAAGCCACCTAACAGCAAGGCTTTCTGCTTACCAAGAATTCCTGCCTGAGCAAGCTGATTAAGCATGCGTTCAATGCGATAAGGATGCTCACCCACATCTTCAACAAACAAAATTCCGCCTTTGATTTTAGGCATGTAAGGCGTGCCAATCAGTGCAGTCACCATGGCGAGATTGCCTCCCCACAGCACGCCACGACAGTCAACGGAATCAGCATCTTGAGTCTCGAAACTTAGGATTTCAAGCTCGCCGCGCATCGATTCACCAAAAATTTCAGTGGTTAAGATTTCTGGCTTTTTTGCACCGAAATCAAAACACGCAGTCGGCCCTGCATAGCTCACCATGCCAGTCTGCGCCAGCAGAGCAAGATTAAAAGCCGTGAAATCACTTTGACCGACAAATCTCTTACCGGAGTCAGCAATCGCTTTCCAGTCCAAGTGGGGCAATAATCGGGTGATGCCATACCCACCGCGTGTCGCCATCACGATAGGTAGCTTTTGTTTGATCGCGCGCGCGAATGCGGCGAGTCGTTGCGTATCCGTGCCAGCAAAACGCTGGTGACGCGCAAGTGCAGTGCGATCGATTGCGACTTTGAATCCCATCGTCGTTAACTGTGCTGTTGCTCGTTCAAGCGTCATCGGATCAGCGACTGCGCTGGAGGGTGAAAAAATATAAATACCACTGGCATCTGGCATGCCATAAGGTTTTTTGTTAGACATATTATGTTTCCTTACTGCGCCGTTTTTTAAAGAACTGGCGCAAGACATGGCCGCAAGCATCGGCATGTATGCCACCCGCAACCGTTGTTTGATGATTAAGTTGTGTGTGTCCTGGCAGATCCAGTACACTGCCACAGACGCCTGTCTTTGGGTCATGCGCACCAAACACAACGCGTGCGAGCCGGGCATGCATCATGGCACCCATGCACATCGCACAGGGTTCAAGGGTCACATAAAGTGAGTATCCAGGCAGACGGTAATTTTGTGCGAGCTGAGCGGCATTTCTCAACGCGACGACCTCTGCATGCGCGGTAGGATCATGATCTGTAATGGTGCGGTTAAAACCAGTCGCCACCACCTGACCATTAGCATCGACTACGACTGCGCCGACAGGTACCTCACCAAGCGCCTCGGCTAGCGCGGCTTGCTCAAGTGCGAGCGCCATGCACCGCAGGTCTTGTCCATGCAGCGTTGCATTCACGTCTGATACAGCTAAATCAACCACGGTATACACGTGACTTGAGTGCTACACGCCCTGCCAGACTGGTCAAGGCCTCCTCGAGCCATTGGTATAACTCGGCGTCGTCGTCATAACGTGCCTGATTCAAATTCGACACGCGGCCATCCTCGATAAAGCCCCACGCTCGGCTGCGTTTATCACGGTGTTTTGGATCCCAGACGCCGAACGCAAAGCCCCCCGCGCTACGAATGAGAGAGAAACACGGAATGTCTGTATAACCGTCGCCGACAAAGACCATTTGATCGAATGGCACACGTAAACGATCTTCAGATACTTTGCGGTTGACCTCAAAGGGCTTGCCGACGTAAGACGGTCCTACGATCCCTTTTTGAATATGAAAAAGGTAACGCGTCTTATCGGTAAAACTGACAATTCGACGAGGAAATGTAATCGCGCCCTGTTCGTCGTAAATGAATTCAGAAGCCCAGATCCCTGTGAACTCATGTGCAATCCGGGTATGTCGTACGACATCCCCAATGCCACTGGAGATCAGATAAAACTCGAGTTGAACCTGAGGGTGTATTTTCCTGACCTGCTCGCGCAGACGTGAAAATAAAGTATCGACACCCACATGCAAGGGTAATGAGGCACCCCACTGTTGTAGTTTCTCTTGCGTGATGGGAGCGTCAACACGCTCACGCGACAACTGGATCATCTCATGCAAGTAAGCGGGCACGGGATCCCAATCCTCGTGCAACAGCGGGTCGACACGTTTGGTCCAGAACTGCTGTGTATCGACGCCGATGCTCTCCAGAAAGCCGGAGGTGCTGTCAGGAGCCAGGGTGTCATCAAAATCGAAAATCAGTGCAATAACGTCAGACATCGTATCGATCCGTCTGTCAAAGATATACTGATTGTACGATTACTCTTTGATTCCGAGTTCGCGAATAATTTGTCCCCATTTAGCACCATCGCGCTGCATATAGGATTGGATCTCTGCAGGTGTCGACACATACAGATCAACGCCCTTTTTAGCCAGGTCGTCTCGCAAGGCCTGATCGGCACCCACCACCAGCATCGCAGACTCCAGACGCCTGAGGACAGGCTCCGGAGTTTTAGCCGGAGCCAGTAAGGCTAACCAGAACACCGCATCGAAGCCTTTCGTACCTGAGGCCTCGTCAATCGTTGGCAAGTCCGGCATGCTGCTGATCCGCTTGCTAGTGGAAACGGCGATTGCTTGAGTGCGCCCTGCATTCACCAGAGGTAAGGTTTCATTGGTGGCAGAAAACATCATATGAATACGGCCGCCAATCAGGTCGGTCGCAGCAGGCGCCCCACCCTTGTAATGAATCACTGCCATTTTCAGACCAAAGTTTTTCATGAAATACTCGGCAGCCAGATGGTTGATTGACCCCATTCCGGATGTGCCGATCGCGTATTTGTCAGGATTAGCACGAATCAAGGCCAATAACTCTTTAAGGTCATTCACTTTAAGATCCAGATTCGCCTGGAGCACAAAAGCGGATGTGATCATCATCGAGATCGGCGCAAAATCCTTTTGCGGATCGTATTCAACCTTTTCCTGCAAAACAGGATTAATCACGATGGAGACTGGTGCGGCATAAATCGTATAGCCATCAGGCGCTGAGCGTGCGACATAATTACTGGACAAGGTTGAAGCAGCCCCTGCCTTGTTTTCGATAATCATGGTCTGGCCTAACTCGCGTCCAAGTCGATCAGCAATCGCACGGCTTGAGTTATCACTCACCCCACCTGCCGGATACGGGACAACAAACTTGATCGGTTTGTTCGGGTACTGGTCCTGTGCATATGCAGGCAGAACCACCACGCTCAAGATCAACATCATGAGCATTTTCAGCTTCGTCATTAGTTTGTCTCCTCGCACTCTTTATATTTTGGATGTCTGAGGGTTATTCATGCGCATCACTAATTTATATATGCGCACGAATTAAGCGTATTACTTAAGTGCATTACTTAAGCGCAGGAACAGGCTCGTACCAGGGCACTTCAGCGCGATCGCCATAACGACGGACACGCAAATTAGCCTGCTCGCCGTGACCAGCAAAATTTTCCATGTGACAAAGGCGCGAACAATATTCGCCAATCAACGCTGAGGCCGCATCCGTTGTGACACGCTGATAGGTGCAGGTCTTTAGGAACTTACCGACCCACAAACCGCCCGTGAAACGCGCGCTGCGCTTGGTTGGCAGCGTATGGTTGGTACCAATCACCTTGTCACCAAAGCTGACATTGGTACGTGGCCCCAGGAACAACGCGCCATAGTTTTGCAGACGATTGAGGAATACATCTGGATCACTGGTCAGTACTTGAACATGTTCAAAAGCCAACTCGTCAGCTACGGCGATCATTTCGTCGATCGTATCGCAAACAATGACTTCACCATGCTCAGCCCAAGAGACACGTGCGATTTCAGCAGTAGGCAGGATAGCTAACTGGCGCTCAACTTCTACAAGCGTGGCTTTTGCCAACGCCTCGCTATTGGTCAACAAAATGGCTGGAGACGTTGGACCATGTTCTGCTTGTCCAAGCAAATCAACCGCGCACATTTCTGCATCGACTGAGTCATCCGCAATCACCAAGGTCTCAGTTGGGCCGGCAAACAAATCGATCCCGACGCGTCCAAATAACTGGCGTTTGGCTTCTGCAACAAACATATTGCCCGGACCAACCAGCATATCAACGGGTGCGATTGATTGCGTGCCAATCGCCATCGCACCCACTGCCTGAATACCGCCAAGAACCAAGATTTCATCAGCGCCGGCAAAGTGCATCGCGGTGACAATCGCTGGATGTGGAGATCCTTGAAATGGTGGCGCGGTCGCGACAATTCGTTTGACGCCAGCGACTTTCGCTGTCAGCACACTCATATGCGCCGAGGCGATCATCGGATACTTGCCACCAGGTACATAACAACCAACAGCGCTGACAGGTACATGCTTATGCCCCAGCACAACGCCCGGCATTGTTTCGACTTCAACATCTTTCATCGAAGCACGCTGGACTTCGGCAAAGCGACGGATCTGTGTCTGTGCGAATTTGATATCTTCGATTTCTCGAGCTGAAAGCTGTTTGACGGCCCTTTCAATATCAGCCTGACTCAGACGGAACTCACTTGGTTCCCAGTTATCAAACTTGGCAGACATTTCACGCACGGCCTGATCGCCACGTTGTTCAATATCAGCTAACAGCGACTCAACGGTAGCCCGGACTTTGGCATCGGCCTCAGCGACTGCAGCAGCATCTTTGCCACGCTTTAAATAACGAACAGCCATGATGAATCTCCGTGAATATTTAATAAATGATGATGTGGATTTTGCCGCAAACAGGCCTCTGCTTGCAACCGCTTGCAATATTATAAAATAACTAAGTATTTCTTTTTAAATGATTTTTTTTAGAAATTAACGATGAATATTTGATGCAGGAATATGAATATCAGTACTCTCAGGATGAATCAACCTGAAAGACTCCCGGGTCGTGTCAATACACCCCCCCTGCGCATAGACACCATAGGGATCTCGGTATCGCAGCATTTGCGCCAAAATCCTTTCGATTTCCTGAGCATTACCTGACGATTGCGCCACACGTTTTGCTACAACAGACTCATCCATTACGAGCTCGCCCTGCGCGGTGCGCATCAAACCATTGCGCCAGTGATAAATCTCGAGACACTTACTGATAATTGTGTAGGGGTTTTTACGATCCCAAAAATTATTAAACAAGCCACTCCCCAGATAGTAGAGCCATGAGCCTTCGTAACCCATGACATTCGAGGACAGCTCATCAGGATTTTTAAACCACACTCGCTCCCCCGGAACATAAAAACGCGGTGCAATTGGTGCTGAAACCGAGCCGTATTCACGCAAAAAAACCGACTGGAATTCAGGGCCCATGATGGCTTGTTTGGACCAGCGTGCCTCAATTTGACGATACAACGCAGGATGGCATTCGCGTAACTCAAGTGCAAGTGCCAAGGTCAATATATATTCCGATGCTCTAAAACACGAAAACGAATAAACATGTCCTGACAGTGCGGGTTGGGTCGTCTCGATCAAGGCATCGATCAGCGAGACACCTGGCAGCAGAGTAAAGCTTGTATCAGGATGGTAATTCCAATAATGACGCGGTCGCTCGAGACCTTCGGTATCGAAATTCAACTCCGCCTGATAGGCCGCTAGTGCAGCATTACGCCGAACACGAATTGCGGAAACTAATTCCTCACGACTTGGGTACTCAAACACAACGGGACTGCAAGCCATCGCAAGGATAATTTCGAGCTCAAGGTCTGCTGAACATTTGAGTCCATTGAGGCCTAAATACGTGGCAATACCCGTGGTGTCAGCATGCGGGGTCATGATAAAGAGTTGATGTGAGGGGGTAATATGCACGCCGGGTTCAGGACTATCACGTAAAGGATGGATATTCAGGTAAGCTTGGGCATGCAAGTGCACGACTAATGTCTCAATTTGTTTAAGCAGAGCCCCGATTTCAGCACCATTTTTCGCACAAACAAAAATTCCTCCAGTGATCTGGGAGGACGGCGCTTTACCCGTGAAAGGCAAAACACCCACTGTTTGTCTGTGTTGAGTATCCATCTATACTTTTTTAACCGTGTCTTGAAAACATCGTCTATTGCCGTAAACCCCAAAATACAGATTAAACGTCCCACATGTCCACAACTGAAATTCGTCCCGAACAGTCTATCGAGCTACTCAAGGCGCTGCATATTCTGACCAGAGATGGAAAGATGAATCAAGATAGCCGTCGGAAACTGAAACAGGTCAATCACCTGTTTCAGTTTATTGAACCGATGCTCAAGACCTTACAACAAAATAAGCCTAATTTCACTGTGGTGGATCATGGGGCGGGTAAATCGTATCTTGGGTTTATTTTGGTCGATTTGTTTTTACGTCATCAGGCCCCACTGGCAACGATGATTGGGATCGAGACAAGACCTGAGTTGGTAGAAAGTTCTGTTGCACTCGCAAAACAATTGCAATTTTCCCAGATGAAATTCATGAATCTGTCGGTCGCAGAGTCCATTACATCGTCATTATTGCCGGAACAAATCGATATGGTGACGGCACTCCATGCCTGTAACACTGCCACCGACGACGCAATAAAATTCGGCTTAGCAAAGCAGGCGCGTTACATGGTGCTCGTTCCCTGCTGTCAGGCCGAAGTCGCCAGTTTCTTACGCAAAAATAAAAGTAAACAACTGAGCGATCCTATTGCTGAACTTTGGCGACATCCATTGCATACAAGAGAATTCGGCAGTCAGCTCACCAACGTATTACGCTGCCTGCAACTGCAGGCGCATGGCTATCAAGTCACGGTCACGGAATTGGTTGGCTGGGAGCACTCTATGAAAAATGAATTAATTATCGCGGAGCACAAAGGCCCTCCTAAAGCTGATGCGATTGAAAGACTCGAGGCCATTCTCGATCGGCTAGGTCTGGAGGAACTACGCGAAAGATTTTTTTATAAGAGTTGAATATGCGTATTCTGATTGCAGGCTGTGGGGATTTAGGAACGCATGCCGCTCAAATTTTGCTAGACAAACAAGGCCACGATGTCTTCGGTCTCAGACGTCATCCACCTTCAGGCGAAGGTCCACACGACATTCAATGGATTGCAGCGGACTTAACCGACCCTGCTTCGATGATCGCTGTACCACAGGGCATCACGCAGATTATTTTTGCAGCCGCACCCAACGAGCGTACTGAGCAAGCCTATCGTGCGACGTATATTCAAGGACTGCAAAACGTTATTAAAGCGGCGCAATCCCCTGCGCTCGAACGTATCGTATTCATATCCTCTACAGCTGTTTACGGTGATCATGGTCAAGAATGGGTCGACGAAAATACCCCGACCAACCCGAGTGCCTTTAACGGACGGATTCTGTGCGAAGCAGAAAACTGGCTGACAACCTTCGGTCATCAAAACCAACTCAGCACGATCAGCCTTCGTCTTTCAGGCATTTACGGACCAAATCGTAATTACTTGCTTGAACGTATTCGGCAAGGCTTGGCTGTTGCGCCAAAATCAAACGAGCACTGGGTAAACCGAATACATATTGAAGACGCTGCGGCAGCCGTTGTACACATCTTAGAACTGCCGTCACCGCGCTCGCTTTATCTGGTGACAGACAGTACGCCTCTGCCAATGCGCACCCTCTATGAGCACCTGGCCAGACTAGTCGGTGGCCCCGTCCCCCCAGAAGGCTCATCCCCACGCGGAGTAGGTAGCAAACGTTTGAGCAATGCCCGATTGATTGAATCAGGCTTTAACTTCAAATGGCCTGATAGCCGAATCGCTTACACAGCGGGGTAAATGATTTGAATGATATCCAGATCATGAACGCCACTAGGAGTTCGCAAGGTCACCGTATCACCCTCCCTGAATTTAATTAGCGCCCGGGCGACAGGTGAAATCCAGCTGATTTTGCCGTTGAGAGGCTCAGCCTCGTCTACACCGACAATTGTGACAGTGTGCTCAGCGCCCTCAAGGTCTGAATAAATCACGGTTGCTCCGAAAAAAATCTGATCCTGATTGGGCTGAGTACTCGGATCGACGACTTCGGCGATTTCAAGACGCTTCGTCAGAAAGCGCATCCGGCGGTCGATCTCCCTGAGTCGTTTTTTGCCATAGAGATAATCACCGTTTTCGGAGCGGTCGCCATTGGACGCAGCCCAGGAAACGATTTTCACCATCGCCGGACGCTCCTCAAGCATCAGTGTGGCCAACTCAGCGCGTAAAGCGGCATAACCGGCAGGCGTAATGTAGTTACGCGTTCCGGCAGGGAGTGGCGCGGCGTCAGGAAAGTCGTCGTCATCGTCGTGATCTGACTCTTTTACAAAAGCTTTATTCATAGCAATGCCTGCCAGGCAGGTACAAGATCGGAAGGCAGACCTGGCAAACTACCAAGGTCATGACGACTTTCTGTGGGACTATGAAAATCAGAGCCACATGATGCAAGAAAACCATAGTCACGCGCGATCTGAGCATACTCATGGTACTGGTGTGGTGAGTGACTTCCCGTCACGACCTCAATGCCCTGCCCGCCTAAATCTTTGAACTCTGAAAACAACGCGCCAAACTGCGTCGGCGTGTAGTGATAACGACCTGGATGGGCAATCACGGCGACACCACCTGCTCCATGAATCCAGCTTAATGCCGAGGCAAGTTTTGCCCACTGCATCGGCTCATGTGCAGGACCCTCATCGCTTAAATAGCGATCAAATACCGTTTGTACATCCGGACAATAGCCCGCTTGCACCAGATAGCGTGCAAAATGTGTGCGGCTAATGAGCTCAGGGTTTCCTGCAAAAGGCAGCACGCCCTCATAGGCTCCCGGCATACCGAGTTTTGCGAGATTGTCGCCAATACGTTTGGCCCGGTCCGCTCGTCCCGCTCTGGTCGCGCGCAGCCCTTCGACAAGCGCGGCATGATCCTCATCAATACCCAGACCAACTATATGGACGGTTTGATTCGCCCAAGTGACAGAGATCTCAACCCCGCCGAGATATGTCATGCCCAGCGACTCCGCAGTTGAACGCGCGACCTTTTGTCCGGATACCTCATCATGGTCCGTGAGCGACCA
>CAIPID010000302.1 GCA_903865015.1 uncultured beta proteobacterium
AACTCTCTGTATTTAGCAACCGTGCGCCGCGCAATCGTGATGCCATCACGATCGAGCAAAGTCACCAACTGACTGTCAGACAACGGTTTTTTACGGTCTTCGGCCTGTATCAAACTTTGGATGCGCGTTTGCACCGCTGTAGCTGACGTGGACTCTTTACCTTCAGTCATCAAGCCGGTACTGAAAAACCGTTTGAGCTCAAGCGTACCAAAAGGTGTCAGCATGAATTTTTGCGTGGTCGCCCGTGAAATCGTCGACTCGTGCATGCCAAGTTCTGCCGCGATATCTTTTAAGGTCAAAGGTCGTACAGCCTCCCAGCCCTTGTTAAAAAATAACTGCTGGTGAGCGACAATCGCTTGCGAAACGCGCAAGATCGTATCGAATCTCTGGGCAACATTACGGATCATCCAGCGCGCCTCCTGCAACTGACCATGCATCGCCGCATTAGCGCCCGAACGCGCGCTCCCAAGGGCTTGCGCATACATCGTGTTGACACGCAGACGCGGAACGACCGCCTCGTTTAGCGATGCGACCCAGCCCTGCCGCGATTTACGCACAATCACATCAGGGACCGCAAAATCTGCCGCGGGCTTATTCCAGTCACTACCAGGTCTGGGGTTCAGACGCAGCACAAGCGCATGGGCGCGACGCAGGACATCAGCGTCACATTGCAACGCCTCGCGCAGTCGCGTCATATTACCGGTCGCCAACAACGTCAAGTGCTGCTGGCAAAGTGTGCGTGCAATCTTTAACACCACCGCATCACAAACTTCGGGGAATCTTGCTGTCTGCGCAAACTGAAGTTGCAAGTCCAGACACTCACCCAGATCTCGTGCGCCGACACCCGCAGGATCGAACGATTGCAACATCTTGAGCGCCGAACTGAAGTCTTCCACGTCGAGATCGAGCGCAGGGTCCATCCAGCTTACGATTTCGTCGAGTGGAGAGGCTAGGAAACCATCATCGTTGAGCTCTTCGATGAGCAGCTCAACCAGAGCAGCATCGCGTCGACTCAGTCTCGTTGTCCCCAACTGTTCAAGCAAATACTCCCGCAGGTTACTTTCGCGCGCCGCTTCGGGACGCTCGGTATATTCATCATCACGCGATCCACGGGATTCCGAAGAAAAATCTACCCGCTCCCGTTCCATCTGGGGCTCGTCATCCCGCGCGGAGCCGACGGCCTCATGCACACTGTCCTGTCTGGCATCATTTCCAGCATCTTGATGCCCTTCTGCAGCGTTCTCGCCCGGGCGTGTCATTTGCGCAACCGCCCCCGCATCCTGCATTGCATCTCCCTCCTGCTCAAGCAGAGGATTTTCAGCTAATGCCGTCGCGACTTCAGCCTCAAGATCCAGCGTCGAAAGCTGCAGCAATCTGATGGATTGTTGCAGTGCAGGGGTCAGCGCAAGGTGCTGTCCGTGACGAAGTTCGAGAAAATTGCGACTCATAGGTACAATATTTTGCATGATGAATCGATCCAGCACCTTAAATCTCCGAAAAGACTCTCGTTTGCTTAGCAATACTTTGCTAAAGCTGGCGCTTCCACGCATCATGCTGCGGCTCGTAGTGCTCGCCGCGGTATTACTCTCCTGGTACTGGTTATGCAGTTTTACGATTAAACAAGGCGTCACCGTCAAATACAACGGGTTCGAAGCGTTTGGGCCTCAGGTTGTCGATTTCCTCACGCGTATCAATCCTTACATTTGGTGGGTCGTCGTCCTCATTATCTCGCTCTGCGTGATTGCCGCCTTTCGCAGCTGGATGCATCAAAGCCTTGCGCGTGGCCGTGCCAGCATCGTCCCGCTGGGTGTATTTCGAAACTTATGCACCAAACTCAGCCCAGAGGTGCTGGATGTATTGCGCTGGGTCTGGAAAGACCCCGCGCAACCCATCACTGTAGGAAACCTACAAACAACCCTTAAACAAGTGCGCAGCGGCCGGGTCAGAAAAATGGCTTTGGCACGCGCCCAACTTGCTGAACTTGAGCTTGCCCTCAGCACGGAGTCTGACACACAATCCGCACCAGCGGACTCGTCTGGCTTGCGAGAACCCACTATGATGGCTTAATTATTACTTGCGTTCAGCGTAAAAATATGTTTGACTAGAACCTATGAACAGTATCGTCGCAGCTTCAGTCTGCCCCACAACCGATCGCGCCGCCTCTTCAGGCCGCGGCTTGGTTGTGCGCGACGTAGCTTCAAACTTTGGCTTGCTATCGCTGCAACTAGCGATCGGTTGCCGGGCCTAGCGCCCGTGGCTGTCCGGCAACCATTCGCCACTCGGTTTATCCCCCCTTACTGATTATTTGTCCTGACAGCTGTCAGAGGTTGGCTAAAACCAATCGGGGATCACCGTGATTCAACCTGTGCGTGATGCAAAAGAACTAGATCCGAGATAAAGATGCTTAAAAACCCTGCTACTAAATACATCCCTTTCAAGCCTTTCGAGCGTGACTTTGCCGAGCGCACCTGGCCTTCAAAGCGCATCACGCATCCGCCTATCTGGATGAGTACCGACCTGCGTGATGGCAACCAGTCCCTGATCGAACCCATGAGCGTCGAGCGCAAGCTCCGCTTCTTTGACATGCTGATCAAGATCGGTTTCAAAGAAATCGAGGTGGGCTTTCCCTCCGCATCTCAGACAGACTTTGATTTCGTGCGCGCACTCGTTGACGAAAACCGTATCCCTGACGACGTAACCATCATCGCCCTGACCCAAGCCAGGCCCGAACTGATCGAACGCACTGTAGAGGCCGCTGCGGGCGCCAAACAGGCCATGATTCACCTATATAACGCCTGCGCACCAGGGTTTCGTCGCATTGTGTTCAATATGAACCGTGCCGAGGTCAAACAAGTCGCCATCGAAGGCACACAATGTGTCATGGCATGCATGGCTAAACACCCTGAAACCAACTGGTTCTACGAATACTCCCCAGAAGTCTTCAGCACCACCGAGCCAGACTTTGCGCTCGAGGTCTGCAATGCGGTTACCGAAGTCTGGCAACCAACGCCTCAGAAAAAAATTGTCTATAACTTGCCTGCAACCATCGAGGCGACCACACCGAACATGTATGCCGACCAGATTGAATACATGCACAACAATCTCAATAAGCGTGACAGCATCATCATTAGCCTGCACCCACATAATGACCGTGGCACAGCCGTAGCCGCAGCAGAGCTTGGCGTGATGGCTGGTGGCGACCGTGTCGAGGGCTGCCTCTTTGGCAATGGCGAGCGCACAGGCAACGTCGACCTCGTCACCCTGGCCTTAAATCTGTACACGCAGGGGATTCATCCCGGCCTGGACTTTTCCGACATCGACGAAGTGCGCCGCTGCGTAGAGGACTGCAATCAGTTACCGGTACACCCCCGCCACCCTTATGCCGGCGACCTCGTGTTCACAGCATTCTCAGGATCTCACCAAGATGCAATCAAAAAAGGGTTTGCGATTCAGAAATCCGATGCGATCTGGGAGGTCCCATACTTGCCAATCGACCCAGCCGATCTTGGCCGCAGCTATGACGCCGTGATTCGCGTCAACAGCCAGTCAGGTAAAGGCGGCGTGTCGTATCTGCTCGAACAAGAACACGGATTGGCATTGCCACGTCGTTTGCAGATTGAATTTAGCCGCGCGATTCAGCGCGTCACAGACGAAACAGGCAGCGAAGTCACCGCGCACGCCGTATACGATATTTTCAGCAAAGAATATCTCACGCAAAACACACCCTGGACACTGATCAAGCATCGCATCACAGGCGACCCAAGTGCCGCAGAAGGCAAACACTTCACCATCGAGGCAGAGTTTGATGTGGGAGGCACGCGCCGCGCATTGACTGGATCCGGCGATGGTGCGATTTCTGCGTTTGTAGATTGTCTGGGTATCCCTGTGCGCGTGATGGATTACCACGAGCATGCGATCGGCACGGGCACCGATACACGCGCAGCTTGCTATGTCGAGGCACGCATTGGTGATGCGCCAACTGGCTTTGGTGTCGGGATTGACCGGGACATTGTCACGGCCTCTTTCAAGGCCGTGCTGAGCGCGCTGAATCGTCACCTCGCAAAAGCAACCTAATCCGTATAGGGCAGACCAAGCAACACCAGTTCACCTTCTTCGAAACCCGCGGCTCGCCGCGCGTCGAGATTAAAGGGCCCTTTTAAAACAGGTGCCTGGTAACGCTTGGCCAACTCGGCAAAGGCTTGAACGGGATTCAGGCCACGCTGTTCGCATAACCAGCGATACCAATAATTCCCAATCGCGACATGACCGATTTCGTCGCGCAAAATGATATCAATGATTGCCGCGGCTTTTGGATCGCCACCACTGGATAATTTATGTTGTACCTGAGGCGAGGCATCGAGTCCCCGCGCCTCAAGCGTACGAGGCACCAACGCCATGCGCGCCAACACATCCGCTTGTGTGCGCTCGGCCATATCCCACAGACCGTCGTGAGTTGGAAAGTCGCCATAATTAAAACCAAGCGACTGCAAATGCTTATTCAGCAAATCAAAATGCAAGGATTCTTCGCGCGCCACACCTATCCATTCACGATAAAAGCCTTCGGGCATTCCTGCAAAACGCCACACCACATCGAGCGCCAGATTAATCGCATTGAATTCAATATGCGCCAGCGCGTGGATCAGCGCCGCACGGCCTTCGAGTGTGTGGACGCTGCGCGGTCTCAAGCCCGAGGGACTCACCCACTGCAGTGCAGCAGGTCTTCCCGGAATCCCGTCTTTAGGTGAAATAATTTTCGTTGTGTCGAGCGCCAGATCATCCGACATGCGGATCAACAAATCAGCTTTCCCCTGCCAGTCGGTCAGCAGAAGTGCGTTAAGAGCGGTTTGTCTGAGTTCCATAACGTTATCTTAAGGGAAAGTTGTCTTTTACTTGTCGCAAGGTCTTGGTAATATCATTGTCATGTCTGACCTACTTAATGCCGCTAAAGACCCGAACGCACTCGTCGGGCTCCCTCCCTCACGGATTCCCCTGAGCGCCCTCATCCCCGGTTTACTAGGGCTAGTGCCTTTCTGGGTCCTGGCGCTGGCCACAGTCATCGACACGGGTTTTGATCCGGTGATCGCGATCGTCGCTCTCATCATGTATGGCGCAGTCATCCTGAGCTTTGTAGGTGCGCTTTGGTGGGGAATGGCTGTTAACGCACCAGCAGGCGCGCAACGTCACACCATGTTTATCTGGAGCGTTATGCCTGCCTTGATTGGCTGGTTTGCGACACTGGCAACAACAGATGTCGGTTTGCGCATGCTCATGGCGGGCCTGGCACTGCAGTGGTTACTCGACAGCATGTTGCTGCGCAAGTCACCCCAGCGTATGCCCGCCTGGGTGTTCCGCCTGAGAACAATGCTGACAGGCGGCGCGCTCAGTGCGCTGGGATTTGCCTGGTGGCAGTTACTTTGATTTTTTCTTTGGTACCGCGAGCATCGTGCCGCGACAGGACTCTGCACCGCAACGGCACAAATATTGCGCTTTCAATTTCTTTGTAAGTTTTTCACCTTCAATTGACAGGCCGTAGTCGTAATTGAGCTCTTCGCCACGTTTGATATCGCGCTTGGCGACAATGTGCACACGCTTGCCACCTTTACCTTCTGAACTTTCGCAATTCGCATCGCAGGAGTGATTAATCCAGCGTGCGTCATTACCCTCGTCATTGCCATCAATCACTTTGCCTGAGCTGATTGAAAAGAAAAAAGTATGAAAAGGGTCGTCAGGATTGGTCGGATGCCGGCGATCTGCTTCCTTGGCACTAATTGTCTTACCACCATACTCAATGATCTTCGTGCCTGCGGGAATCGCACGCGCGGCGAATACGCCATTGCCATGCACTTTAGAGTTACGAACGACGTGCCAGGGCTTTTCAGTTGTTGTCATGAGTTTGAGTCTGTTGGATCAGGTGCGTTTCACACCAAAACAATGTTGTGCTTCTGGAAATTTACCCGCGCGGACTTCGTCCGCATAACGCTGAACAGCCTGGCGCATGACGCTTTCCATATCCGCGTAACGTTTAACAAATTTAGGGACACGCTCGCCACTCAAACCTAGCATGTCTTCTGTAACGAGGATTTGACCATCGCATGCAACGGAGGCACCAATCCCGATTGTTGGAATTGAAATTTTTTCTGTAATCTCTGCGCCTAAGGCCTCAGCAACGCCTTCGAGCACTACGCCAAAAGCACCAGCCTGCTCAAGCGCCTGCGCATCGGCAAGGATTCGGGCGGCTGCCTCTGGGGTGCGGCCTTGTGCCAGATAGCCGCCCATAGTGTTGACGTATTGGGGCATCAGACCCACATGTGCCAGCACAGGAATGCCGCGACGCACGAGATACTCAACCGTCTCGGCCATCACTGCACCGCCTTCGAGCTTAACGGCATCCGCACCCTGACCCAGCAGGTACGCCGCACTGCGAAACGCTTGTGACACCGACTCTTGATAACTGCCAAAAGGCATATCAGCAACAACGCAGGCATGCTGTGTGCCACGCACCACCGCCGCCGTATGGTGACCTGTTTGTTCGAGCGTGAAAGACAAGGTATTGGGCAAGCCATACGCAACCATCGCGGTTGAATCACCAATCAACACAAAATCCAGATAATCATCAATGATGCGCGCGGTTGAAACATTATGAGCCGTCAGCGCAACGATCTTGCGCTGACCCTTACACGCCCGCAACTGCGGAACGGTGACTCGTTTTATTTCTGCGTGCGTACTCATTTAATTCTCCGCAATATCTGCTGACGCCTACTCGGACTCGACTGCTTTTGCAGCAACTTTTTTAACCACTTTTTTAGCTGCGGTTTTAGTGGCTGTTTTTGTCGCCGTCTTAGTTGCCGATTTAGTTGCTCGCTTGACCGCCGTTTTCTTTACAGTCTTCGTTGCAGTTTTGGTTGCTGATTTCGTCGCTTTTTTAACAGCAGTTTTTGCTGCTGTTTTGGTTGCCGTTTTCGCAGCACCACGCGCACCTGTTTTACCACTCGCCTTTTCGGGGCGCGCTTCAAACTCAAAGCTCACCTTACCGTCAGAGCCGCGTGATAAGAAGGCCTTGAATTTGCGATTCGTCCGGCTTGACACAAAGCCTTCCAGCAAATCAGTACGCCCTCCTGTCAACAGCTTTGTCATCTGCTCGGCGCTGACCTCTTGCTGCAAAATCACCTTGCCGGAACGGAAGTCGCAATTGCGATCCGGGCCAACAGATTTCTCGCAGATATAGCTCATGCCGTGCTCAAAGACACGCGCGGCACATTTGGGGCAAGCGCCTAAAGGCGTATGGCCTGAAAAATCAACCGGCTCGTTGGACTCTTCGTCACGTTGACCAAAATCAAATTCTAACTTTGACTCACCATCGAGCTTCAGAATCGCAGCGAAAGGACGACCCATTTTGCTGATGAATCCCTGCAGCGGTCCGATATGTTTGTCAATAATCAGCGTCTCGACTTCAACCGGCTCAAAAGTACGTCCGCCTGGATGCTTGCCAATAGAAAAATCGCACGCCGTGCAGGCATAGCGACGATAGTTTTCTTTCACCACGCCACCACACTTAGGACATACGGCGGCCAACGTGACATAGTCACCCGGTACCGTATCGCGATCGTATTCTTTGGCGCGCTTGACGATCACCTGCGTCATTTGCGCGATCTCGCGCATGAACGCCTCACGCTCGAGCGCTCCTTGCTCGATCTGCTTGAGCTTGTGCTCCCATTCACCTGTTAATTCGGGTGAAGTCAGTTCTTTCACGTCCAGACCGTTGAGCAGAGTCATCAGCTGGCGCGCCTTTGCGGTCGGCACAAGGTCACGTCCCTCGCGACGCAAATAGCTTTCGTTGATCAGGCCTTCAATAATCGATGCGCGTGTGGCTGGAGTCCCCAAACCATTGGCGGACATGGCTTCGCGCAACTCCTCGTCATCCACTAATTTGCCCGCACCCTCCATGGCCGACAGCAGCGTGCCTTCGTTATAGCGAGCGGGTGGTCGTGTCGCCAGGCCAACGCTCTCGACATCTTCGGTGCGGACCGTTTCATTTTCTGCGACAGCCACCAGTGTTGCATCCTCACCTTGCGCTTCACGTCCGTAAACCGCCATCCAGCCAGGAGACACAAGGACCTTGCCTTCCGTCTTAAAGTGGTGCGACTGTACTTTTGTAATACGCGTCGTCATACGGAATTCGGCAGCGGGGAAAAACACCGCCAAAAAGCGTTTAACCACCAAGTCGTACAGCTTGGCTTCGGCTTCGCTCAATTCTTTAGGGATTTGCAGCGTTGGGATGATCGCAAAGTGATCAGATACTTTTTTGTTATCAAAGATCCGTTTACTTGGCTTGACCCAGGCGTTTTTAGTAATCGTCGCTGCATGAGGTGCGAGTGACTTAGCGACACCCTGTCCCTCTGCGATGCCTGCGACGGTATCTTTAACTGTATTGATATAGTCTTCGGGCAAATAGCGTGAGTCTGTTCTGGGATAGGTCAATGCTTTATGGCGCTCATACAAGCTTTGCGCGAGGGAAAGCGTAGTCTTGGCAGAAAAACCAAATCGGCCGTTGGCCTCTCTCTGCAGCGAGGTCAGATCGTAGAGCTGGGGAGAGGTTTCAGTTTTAGGTTTGGCTTCTTCTGAAACGATACCTGGCTGCTCACGGCAAGCTGCTACAACGCTTTTAGCGGCGGCTTCGATCCATAAGCGCGATTCTTTCTGCTCTGGATCTGTCGGGCTCTTAGTAAATGTCGGATCAAACCAGCGACCCTCATACAGGCCGGCTGCCGCGACAAACGTTGCGCGCACTTCCCAGTAATCGCGTGGCTCGAACTTACGAATCTTTTCTTCGCGCTCAGCAACAATGGTCAGTGTCGGTGTCTGCACACGGCCAACCGGTGTTTTAAAGAAGCCACCGTCCTTGCTGTTGAATGCCGTCATGGCACGTGTGCCATTGATCCCAACCAGCCAGTCAGCTTCGGCACGCGAGCGAGCGGCCGCCTCAAGCGGCTTCATCAGCTCGTCGGAGCGCAGGTTTTTAAATGCCTCGCGAATCGCATCCTGTGTCATCGACTGCAACCACAATCGCTGCACAGGTTTATTTTGTCCTGCGTATTGCTGGATATAGCGGAAAATCAGTTCGCCCTCACGCCCCGCGTCACATGCATTAATTAAGGCGCTGACATCCTTGCGCTTAATCAGCTTGACCAGCATCTTGAGACGCTCACCCGCCTTTTTATCCGAAGGGTTAATCTCGAACTGCGGCGGAATCACCGGCAAATGGGCAAAGCTCCACTTACCCTTCACAGGGTCATTGGGAGCAATCAGACTCAACAGATGGCCCACACTTGAGGACAGCACATAATGCTCACTCTCAAAGTAGTCACCCTCGCGCGTAAAACCACCTAATGCACGCGAAATATCGAGTGCGACCGAGGGTTTCTCAGCAATGATCAAAGTTTTAGTCATTCTTATCCAGAGACGGCTTAATCCGAAATTTGTCCATCCGACGGATTTCGTCAGAAACGCACAACGCGGATCATAAAAGCACTAATTGATGCCGTGCAAGTTAGCACGACTCAGGCGTTGCACCCAAACGGAGGTCGCCTGGGCCCAAAAATCCTCGATATTTATGACTTTGAGGCGCTCAAACCCGAGCAGTTCCCAGGATTTTTGTAAGATTTTCAGTGGCTGGGTCAAATCCAGCGAAGCGGCATTATTCTGTTTGGAGAGTTTTAGCCCCGAATTATCGATTGCAAGCGGGACATGCAGCACGCTCGGTACCGAATAACCAAGCGTAGTTGCCAATATTTGCTGTCGCGCGGTACTGCTGAGCAAATCCTCCCCTCGCACGATATCTGTGACACCTTGTGCGGCATCATCGATCACCACGGCCAACTGATAGGCCCAAACGCCATCTGCCCGCTTAATCACAAAATCCCCAACAGCTTGACTAACATCCTGCACCACGGGACCCAGCCAGCGATCTTTGAACGCCACGACACCCTCGGGCACCCTAAACCGCCACGAAAGGCCCTGGCGGCCCTCTGGGAGGCCGTGGCGACAGGTTCCGGGGTACGGGCGTTCCCCCGAGAGTTGCGCAGCCTGTACGCTCAGCACTGAGTCGGCGATCTCGCGTCGGGTACAACCACAGGGATAAACGTAATTTAACGACAATAGCGCGTCAAATGCCGACTGATAAAAGCCTAATCGACGAGATTGATGCAAAACCTCACCATCCCAAGACATCCCGAGAGCGTTTAGCTGATGCAAAATGATTTCGGTGGCACCGCTCACGACCCGAGGCGTATCGAGATCTTCAATCCGCAGCAACCACTGCCCACCATGCGCACGCGCATCCACATAGCTCGCAACGGCCGCGACGGCAGAACCTAAATGCAAGGGTCCACTAGGACTAGGCGCAAACCGACCAACGTAAGGCAACGACACAAAGGCTTTAATGCAAAAGTCGGTCTTGATCGTCGCGCAGCAATTCCTCAAGAATCAGGTGGTCAACTTCGGCCTCCTGACTCCAGAGCACCATCAAAGCGATGATTTTAATTTTTTGCAGCGACATCGGTGTACCAGTGGTTGCCATCGCGCGATCAATCACTATTTCTCTGAGCGCAGGTGACAGTGCACCGGTTGCCTCTAGAAAAGTAATAAATCCAATCGGTCCGGCGCCGAGTAACTGCTGCTCGCTTTCAGCATAGACGCGCGTACCACTACCCGGAGACCTGGACAAACCGACGCACTGCTCGGTCGTTTCAGCCAGGCCGACCAGCCAGCCTAAGGCCTCGTCGATATCGGTATGCTCAAAGCCCGCCGCAGCGAGGCGCTTTGCCAGTACGTCCGCAGTCGGGCAGGCGCCTGGGGTGTAGTAGTTCTCGAACAGGTAAACCAGAATGTCAAACATGCGGACAGGCTCCTGTTAAAAAATCGGGCTATTTTTACCCTACGTGGATTTTACTCTACGCCCAAAAAGTCTTGCCGACAATCCTTTGCATGAAATTTATTTTACGTTGAAGTTATGATGGCCTGATCCCTATATAAAAGAGCACGGAGACAACGC
>CAIPID010000303.1 GCA_903865015.1 uncultured beta proteobacterium
CCCACTGGGCAAAGATGCCCGTGTGCGTGAAGCTTTCGAGCTTTCACTTGATCGTCAGGGCATCGTTCAGGTGGCTCAAGACGGACAAGCAAGTGTTGGCAACCAGTGGGTACCACCCAACAATACCTATTACGCCAAAAATGTTCCTATCCCCAAGCGTGATGTGGCACGTGCAAAAGCCTTGCTTAAAGAGGCTGGTGTAACCAATCCAAGCTTTACCTTGATGACGCCGACAACATCAGATTCACAAAAAGTCGCTCAGGTTGTTCAGGCGATGGCTAAAGAGGCTGGATTCGATGTAAAGATCCAGTCGACAGAGTTTGCGACCTCACTGAATATGGCGGATAAAGGTGATTTTGAGGCCTACGTGCTGAATTGGAGTGGCCGCGCCGACCCTGATGGCAATATTTATAGTTTTGAAGGATGTAAACAGCCATTGAACTACACCGGCTATTGCAAGCCCGAGACCGATGCACTGCTCAATGAATCGCGTTCAAGTCTGGTAACCGCTGAGCGGATCAAAACTTATGAACAAATCGCTGCAGAGTTGAATAAAGAACGCCCGATTATTTATTTGTTTCATCGTGACTGGTTGTGGGCCTACACCAACAAACTCAGTGGCGTGAAAGAAGTACCAGATGGTTTGCTGCGTTTGAGTGGTTTGAAATTCAACTGATCGTTTTGATATACAGCTCCACTAACTGACAGGCCGACAAGATGTTTGCATTTTTCATTCGCCGCTTGGTCTCATTGCTGCCGACCTTGGTGTTCGTCTCGATGCTCATCTTCGGTCTGCAGCAATTACTCCCCGGCGATCCTGCGCAAATACTGGCGGGTGAAGATCAAAGCCCTGAGCTGATCGCGCATCTACGCGAAAAACTGCATCTCGATCAATCCTTACCCGTGCGCTATTGGTATTGGGTCGATGGTGTTGTGCACGGCGATCTGGGTGAGTCTGTGCGGACCCAGCAGCCAGTGCTTGAATTGATTTTGCAAAAACTCCCTGTCACGGCAGAGTTGGCCTTTTTGTCGATGCTGATTGGCCTGCTGATTAGTATTCCTGCAGGCATTATTTCAGCTGTTCGTCCCGGCACCGCGTGGGATTACGGTGCGAATGCCTTTGCACTGTCGGGACTATCCGTGCCGCATTTTTGGCTCGGTATTTTGATGATTTTATTTTTCTCCGTAGAGCTTGGATGGTTTCCCGCCTCGGGATACGTCAGTCCATTTGAAAATCTCAGAGAAAACCTTTTCGCGATGGTGATGCCAGCCTTTGTCCTCGGCACAGGCATTTCTGCCGTGCTCATGCGACATACCCGCAGCTCGATGATGCAGGTGTTGAGTGCGGATTATGTCCGGACTGCTCGAGCAAAAGGCTTGAGTGAGCGTGTGGTGGTGTTAAAGCACGCGTTGCGCAATGCGCTCACTCCTGTCATTACGCTCGGCGCCTTGGAGCTGGGTACGCTGTTGTCTGGCGCGGTACTAACCGAGCAAGTTTTCACTATCCCGGGTTTTGGCAAGCTCATCATTGATGCCGTGTTTAATCGTGATTACGCTGTGGTGCAGGGTGTCGTTCTGGTGACAGCAACAGCTTATATCTTGTTGAATCTGATGGCAGATATCGCTTATTTTGTTTTTAATCCGCGGCTGCGACACGCATGAGTATTGCAAAACCAATGACAACGTCTAGCGTTACCACGCTTGCTGCTCAGGCAGCTCCACGACAGGAGTTCGGCCCATGGATGCGCGCATGGAAAAAGCTCGCCCGTAATCGCATGGCTCTTGCTGGACTTTGCACCATAGTATTTTTTATCTTGTTAGCCATATTCGCACCTTGGGTATCTCCGGACGATCCCTTGGCAACAAGCTGGGGAGCAATTCGCAAAGCTCCGAGTCTGGAGCATTGGTTTGGTACGGATGAATTAGGCCGAGATGTGTTGTCGCGCGTTATTTGGGGCGCCCGCGCCTCGCTTCTCGCAGGCATCGTTTCTGTTGCCATCTCGCTTGTACTCGGTATTGTGATCGGAATGATCGCTGGATATTTTGGCGGGATGGTCGATTCGGTGATTTCTAGAATGACTGATGCAGTACTCGCATGTCCATTTTTAATTTTGGCGATCGCTTTGGCTGCTTTTCTTGGGCCTAATCTGACCAATGCCATGATTGCCATTGGTGTTTCAGCCGCACCGATTTTTGTGCGACTTACGCGCGCGCAGGTGCTAAATGTAAAAGTAGAGGACTATATCGAGGCTGCCCGGGCGATTGGTTGCTCACCCATGCGTATTGCCATTTCGCATTTGTTGCCAAACATCACGCCACCCCTGATCGTGCAATCTACGCTTGCGATCGCTTCGGCCGTGATTGCGGAGGCGAGCTTGTCATTCCTCGGACTTGGCCAGCAGCCACCAGATCCTAGTTGGGGCAGCATGCTCAACACAGCCAAAAACTTTATGGAAGACGCACCCTGGATGGCTGTCTGGCCAGGACTTGCCATCTTTATTCTGGTTCTTGCCTTTAACTTGCTAGGCGATGGCCTCAGGGATGCGCTGGATCCACGCAGTCGTTGAGACTTGCCGTCAGCATCGCCAGCATCAATAAAAAGATTTATCGTCCAAAGAAAGCAATGGAAAAGCGCTTAACACCTCGGAATTCCCAAGTGCAGGCGCGCTTTGCAGATAACGTGGATTAAGTTCTGCAAAAGAGTTCACCCCGAGTAATCCCATGCAGATTCGAGTTTCGACTTCGAGTAACTCGAGCATGCGTACGACACCTGCAATGCCATCTGCCGCCAGGGCATAACACTGCATACGTCCAAGACCCACCAGATCAGCGCCTGCAGCGATCGCTTTGACGATATCTGTGCCTCGGTTAAAGCCCCCATCGATTGCGATTTTCGCTCGACCATTTACCGCTTTGACGATCTCTGGCAATACATCCATGGCGCCTAAGCCGTGATCCAGCTGGCGGCCACCGTGGTTTGAAACATAAATCATATCCACGCCGTGTTCGACTGCGAGCTCTGCATCCTCTGCGGTCATGATGCCTTTAAGGATGAGCGGTATCGACAGGTTGGATTTGAGACGATCGACGTCTTTCCAGGTGAGTGTTGCCTGATGCTCGCGACCCGGTACAACACTGCGACGGATATTGCGTTTTGCCAGATCACGCTCGCGACGGCTATAGAGTGCGCTATCCACAGTTAAACAAAATGCGCTGTAGCCTTCTGCCACAGCACAGGCCGCTACGTCATCCACCCAGTCTGGATCTCCATGGACATATAGTTGAAACAGACGTTGCGTATCGGGTGCCGCGTGTGCAACGGCCTCCAGACCAGGCGCACAGATGGAGCTCAGCATATGCGCTACACCGAACTCCCCAGCCGCGCGTGCGGCATCGGCTGCCGCATGCTCACAAAAGAGTTCAAGACTGCCTACCGGTGCCAGCATGACAGGCAAGCGAAGCGTGCGACCTAAAAAGTTGGTGCTCAGATCAATTTGACTGACATCTCTTAGTATGCGAGGCCTGAACGCCAGCGCATCAATAGATGCGCGATTGCGCCTGAGTGTTGTTTCTGTTTCCGTACCACCGACGATGTAATCCCATGCGTCGTGATTGAGCTTTTGGCGTGCTTTTTGGACGATCTCATGCATGGCCAAAAAAGTTGCACCGGAGGGGGAGGGGGTTTTGTCTCGAATTGTCATGTTTTTTTCTGATAACAGTTTCGATCGATAATATAGTGAAAAGCTTAATAATTCACCATGTATTTGCGATGCGAACGTTTGTTCTTATGACTCCGCTCTATATACTCAATAGCATTCTGAATCCTGTACGAATCTATCCTTAGAAATCCGATGAAACCCAAGGCAAAATCTCAGCCCGAATCGCTCTGCGATTTGTTTTTTTCGTTCAGCTTCGCCATTATGGATGCTGACCGCAGCTACGATATTGATTGTCTGGCGCACAAAAATCCCTATGCTTTGGTTGCTGGCGGCTGGGGGAGTATTGGGTGCCTCGGGGTTCTTGTCTCTAGCGTAAATTCTTAAGCAAGGGTGCAAGTTGAGCGTGTCATGCGTGGCATGATAG
>CAIPID010000304.1 GCA_903865015.1 uncultured beta proteobacterium
GACCGCATGCACACCCGTCAGATTGTTGATTATGGTGGTGTCATTAATACGATGCCTCGATTTGTGACTTTCTTTGTATTGTTCTCTATGGCGAATGCGGGTTTGCCAGCGACAAGCGGTTTTGTCGGTGAATTCATGGTCATCATGGGCGCTGTTGAGTACAACTTCTGGATCGGCTTGCTTGCTGCGACCGCCTTGATTTTGGGTGCGTCCTACTCGCTGTGGATGGTCAAACGTGTTGCCTTCGGTGACATAGCGAATGATCATGTTCGTGATCTGAATGACCTGTCTAACCGTGAATTCCTGATGCTTAGTATCATGGCGATTGCCGTGATTTACATGGGCGTTCATCCGAAGCCCTTCACTGACGTGATGCACACCTCGGTTCAGGCCTTGTTGCAACACATCTCTCAATCCAAACTGTAAGCCACGCCATGATGCAATCCCAATTTGATTTCGCTCTGGCTGCACCAGAAATTGCTTTGCTGTTGCTGGGCATGCTGATCCTGATCCTTGACGCCATAAGAGGCGGCTCACGCCGTACGCTTGCCTATGGGTTGTCTCTTGCCACACTAGCTGTGCTCACTGTGTTGTCTGCGACGCAGTTTATAGCGGGTGTGTATGGTGATTCGTTCTTTGGCATGTACGTGGTGGATCCTCTCACGCACCTGCTCAAGATTGCGTCCTATATCGCTGTCGCACTGACATTGATTTATGGTCGTGAATACATCCAGTCGCGCGATATGTTGCGCGGTGGCGAGTTTTACGTCCTCGTGCTGTTTGCACTGCTCGGGCAGATGGTGATGATCTCCGCCGGCAACTTCCTGACCATTTATCTGGGGCTGGAGTTGATGTCGCTCGCGATCTATGCCCTGGTCGCCATTCGCCGGGATCATTCTGTCTCGACCGAAGCAGCGATGAAATATTTCGTGCTGGGCTCGTTAGCCTCGGGCTTTTTGCTCTACGGCATGTCGATGATGTATGGCGCAACGGGTAGTCTGGATCTGCGTTCAATCGCGGATGTCGTTGCATCAGGTCAGATTGATTATCTGCCGCTGACCTTTGGTCTGGTATTCCTTGTGGCCGGTTTGGCGTTCAAACTTGGTGCTGTGCCTTTCCATATGTGGGTACCAGACGTCTATCAGGGCGCACCGACCGCGGTGACACTGGTTTTAGCTGCGGCCCCTAAGCTGGCTGCTTTTGCAATTACCCTAAAAATTCTGGTGGTTGCATTGGGTGATCTGGCTGCTGACTGGCAACCGATGCTGATGATACTGGCGATATTGTCGCTAGCCATCGGTAACCTGACCGCCATCATGCAGACTAACTTCAAGCGGATGTTGGCGTACTCGACGATTTCGCATATCGGTTTTGTCTTGCTTGGTCTGATGTCGGGTTCGATCGACAATGATCTGGCTGCGGATTCTTCAGCGTACGGTTCGGCTTTGTTTTACATGCTGACTTATGTCCTGACAACACTGGCCTCATTTGGTCTGGTGATGTTGATCTCTCGCGAAGGATTTGAATGTGAAAACATCGATGACCTTAAGGGTTTGAATAAGCGTAGCCCATGGATGGCTGCGATGCTGCTGATCCTCATGTGCTCATTGGCTGGCTTGCCACCTCTGGTTGGATTTGATGCAAAGCTGCTGATCTTGCAGGCTTTGTTGCAGTCTGATCGTCTGTGGTTGGCTGTAGTGGCTGTGTTGTTCTCGCTGATTGGTGCTTTCTACTACCTGCGCGTGATTAAGGTTGCCTACTTTGACGAGCCTGCAGTGGATGCACCTGCTTTGCCAAAGGTATGCTTTTTCCCGCGAGCACTGATGATTTTTAACGGTTTGCTGGTGCTGGTATTAGGTCTGATGCCTGGTGGCTTGATGACTCTTTGCCTGCAAACCATGCGCGCGACGCTGTCGCTTTGATCGATTTAACTGATCACGCATGAATCAATCCGTCGCTGTCTGGCTGCTGATCGTTATAGCTCTGGCAGCGGCGAATCTGCCCTTTATTAACGAGCGCTTGTTTGCTTTGATCCCTCTGGGATCGGGTGGGCAACAGGACAAGTCCTTCCTGCTGCGTTTGATTGAATTAGTGGTGTTGTACGGACTGGTCGGATTGTTGGGCTATCTTTTCGAAAGCACACTCGGCAATCCTTTCAAGCAGCGCTGGGAATTTTATGCCATCACTTTTAGCTTGTTTGTGGTGTTGGCTTTCCCAGGCTTTGTGATTCGCTATCTGATGCGACGTGGCTGAAAGTGTAAATCAAACTAGCCGTATAGGCCCTGTGTATTGAGCGATTGTTTTATCGGAAGTTAAAAGAGTGAAACCTTCAGCTGTCGCTTGAGACAATAAGATTCTATCGAAAGGATCTTTGTGTATAGCTGGCAAATCCTCAACTGATACCGAATGTAAGCCAGTGATGTTGAGCTCCTGATATCCATTGTCAATGAGTGCTCTTCGTAATACTCGCGCATCAACTTTAAAATCAGGTCTTCCTAGTCCTGTCTTGATTGAAATTTCCCATAAACTTGCTGCACTGAAAAACAACTCATTTTCAGTTTCCTCAATAATTGATTTTGCTTGTTGGGATAATTTCTCTGGGCTACCTGCAGCCCATAGCAGAATATGGGTATCTAATAAAAACTTCATTCATTTCCACAAAAAAGCTGTTCAATTTCTGTTTGGCCGAGGGTGTCGAAATCGTCTGGAACTGAAATTTGTCCGTTTAGAAATCCAATTCTTTTTGGTTTGACTTGACCAGTAGGCTCGAATCTTATTACGAGAACCATTGGTTTACCTGCTTTGGCAATGACAAAAGGCTCACCATTGACCGCCAGGTCAACTAATTTGGATAGATGGGTCTTTGCATCGTGAATATTGATCGTTTTCATCATAGTTATTTGAACTAAACTAAGTCTGATTAGTTTAGTTCAAATAACTATTCAAAACAACGGCTAACTACTCAAACCAATTCAGCACGCCGTCCAGGCCTGCGACATTCAATGCGTATTTAGCCTGAGCTTGCACCACGGGCTTTGCCCGGTATGCGACTGAATAACCTGCATTGGAGAGCATTTTCAGATCATTCGCCCCATCACCAATTGCAATAATTTGATGAGGCTCGGCTCCATGCTCCGCAGCAAAGGCACGCAATGTATCTGCTTTACCTTGCGCGTCGAGAATGCGACCCTGGACGAACCCAGTCAATAAACCGTTTTCCTCGGCTAATACATTAGCGTGTGCTTCGGTCAGGTTCAAACGCGCTTTGAGCTTTTCAGTAAAAAAGGTAAACCCCCCAGACACCAACAACACTTTGATACCGGATTGCAATGCTTTGGTGACGAGCTGCTCGGCACCGGCATTAAGGCGTAATTTTTCTTCGTACACCGATTGCAAGACATCCACCGACAAGCCTTTCAGGAAGGCGACACGTTTAATTAGGCTTTCTGAGAAGTCTTTAATCTCGCCACGCATGGCGGCCTCTGTGATGGAGGAGACTTGTTCTTTGACGCCACCAAAGGCTGCAATCTCGTCGATACACTCGATGTTGATTAGCGTGGAATCCATGTCCATCGCGAGTACTTTGCAGTCTGACAGGCGTCTGCCTGCTGGCACATAGGCGCAATCCGCATGAATACGCGCACCCCAGGCTTTGACCTCCGCGCGGATATTCGCGTCTTCGCTGACTCCATGCAGACGTACTGCAGATGTGCCCAGACGTTTAACGCCGGACGCTTCAGCAATTGCGGCGATTTGCTCAATCATTTCGCCTGTTAGAGCCGGTGTTTGGACAACGAGATTAGATGTGGTCATGACGAGTGATGAAAGTGAAATGAATAAAATTTTGAAAAATAAAGTGAAATCAATATTGTTATGTTCACGCGTTTATACGAACGCACTTATACGAACACGCTTAAACAATCGCACGCAACAGCTTGCGTACCTCATCCGCACGAGCGGTGACATCCGGAATATTAATCTCGGCGCGCAACTTATCCTGCCCGGCAAAACGAATATTTTTCTTCTTTTGAACCAGCTCAATCAGTTTCAGTGGATCAACCGTCGTATTTTGCTTAAAGTGCAACAGGATTTGGCCCTCGCTGGCATCAATTTTCTGTATCCCCAGTGGGAGCCCTTGCAGTCGTAGTTTATGTGTCGCAATCAGTGTTTTAGCCGCGTCCGGGAGTTTTCCAAAGCGATCGATGAGTTCTTCCTGAATCGTAATCAGACCGTCCTCATCAGTCGTGTTGGAGAGGCGCTTGTACAGGGATAACCGTGCATACACATCACCGCAGTAGTCAGAGGGCAGCAGAGCGGGAGAGTGCAAATTAACCTCACAACCGGCGCTAAACGGCGCATCCAGATCCGGTTCCACACCGGCTTTGAGCGCACGCACGGCTTCGTTGAGCATATCGTTGTACATCGAGAAACCGATTTCCTGAATATTGCCGGACTGTGACTCACCCAGTACTTCGCCTGTGCCGCGGATTTCCAGATCATGCATAGCCAGGAAAAATCCCGAACCGAGTTCTTCCATCGCCTGGATCGCCTCAAGGCGCTTTTTAGCGTTTTTGGTGATGGCGTCCTCGCCAGGTGTCATCAAATAAGCATAGGCCTGGTGGTGTGAACGACCGACACGGCCACGTAACTGGTGCAGCTGCGCCAGACCAAACCGATCGGCTCGGTGAATGATGATGGTGTTGGCACTTGGCACGTCAATGCCGGTTTCGATAATCGTTGTGCAGAGCAGGACGTTGAATTTCTGCTGATAAAAACCTTTCATCACTTGTTCAAGGTCACGCTCACCCATCTGCCCGTGGGCAACAGCAATGCGTGCCTCCGGCACGAGCTCTTCGAGTCGGGCGC
>CAIPID010000305.1 GCA_903865015.1 uncultured beta proteobacterium
CACGTGCGAACACGATTGCCCAAGCCTGACCAATTAATCCTGAACCTACGACTGCAATATTCATACGATCCTCTATCAAATCAAAGCTTGTGTGTAACCATCAACAACCAACTCCTGGCCATTGACATGGCGCGCGTAGTCCCCAGTGGCGAATAACACCATATTAGCGATATCCTCGACACTCACCATCGAACCCATCGCGGCCTGAGATTCGTAGCCATGTGCGATTTCCTCTACGGGCTTACCCAGCGAGGCCGCTTTGGCTGCGATGACGGCGCGAATCCGTGGACCATCTACCGCACCAGGCAAAATTGCGTTGACACGAATACCCGCTGGACCCAACTCAAGGGCGAGTGACTTTGTGAATCCGACAACGGCCCACTTTGAGGCGGCATAAGCCGAACGACCTGGGAACCCAAGGTGGCCAGCCGCGGACGAAAGGTTAATCATGCTGGCGTTTTTACCTTTGCGTAAACGTGGCACCGCCAGACGCGCACACAGAAACTGTCCGGTAATATTGACAGCAAGCGTTCGATTCCAATCCGCCAAATTGAGGTTTTCAACCGTACCGGTTGGGCCTGCAATACCTGCGTTATTGATCAGAATATCGAGTCCGCCGAGCTGTGCGTCGACCTGCGCGAATAAGCGCTCAACGCTTTGTTCGTCTGCTACGTCTGCGACGGTGGTCATCACGCCAGGTAGATTGGCCTGCGCCTCGCGCAAACTTTTCTCGTCCACATCGCAAATCAGGACCTTGGCACCCGACTGTATGAATCCTCGCGTAATGGCCAAACCAATACCATTCGCGCCCGCGGTGACGAGCACCCGTTTACCTGCAAGTGAAGCATCTTTGAGAAGCATGCGTTTGTCTCCGTTATAGAGTTAATTTTTGTTGCAGGCTGTCATCGCCCACTATGAAAGCAGTATAAGTTAAGTTTTAATCATTGCAAGACGAATCATCGCCCCTTAGCATCAGCGATGCTCAGTGCGACCGGAGTGATTTGAACGCTGTGCGCCAGCAGACCTCGCATAATTACCCGCAGCACCAGGGCGCTGCGCATGCGCAGCCGAGGCGGCATGCTGCGCAGGCATGGCTTGGTGAAAAGTGTTTTGAGCCGTCTGTCGCGACTGATTGATGCGCTGTTGCTGCACGGCGGTCGCGCCATAACGCTGTTGAACGCCGGGTGCGCCGTAAGGCACGTTCAGGCGATGTGCGGGATTAAAGGCCCAGGCGCTTTGCGTACCAATTCGAGCCGGATAGCGATAAGCGGCGATGTTGTAGCGCGTATTAAACCGGTTGTAATAACCATTATTAATATAGACACCACCTCTCCCCCAATAAGGGTAGGCCCAGAGGGAGTAACCTACCCCAAAACCTACACCAAACGCTATTGCGCCCCATCCGGGATTGAACATCGGGTAAGGCGGGTAAGCGACATAGGGCCATGGGCCATAAACAACCCAGGGGTTGTAGACAGGGACATAAATAATCTGAGGGTTGGCTGGAACAATAACAATATTGGTTTGCGCATCGGTGGACACCAAGACCTGCGGTCCGGAAGTCAGGTTGCCGCTGAGCTTTGCTTGGTTACGCAAAGCCTGAACTGCCGACATTAATTCAGCGGGTTGGGCAAGATAGGCATCACCCAGTTTACGTGTCCACTCAAGCTGATTACCCATTAGATTTAGGGCCTCAGGAAAATGCACCAATGATTTGACGCTGTTATCCCACTGCTGCTCGCTAAGCGCCGCATCCAGGGCATCGCCACTCAATTTGCTCTGACGCAACCAGCTGGCGGCAGTCGCGACCTCGAGGGGATAAGTAGACGCCATCAGCATTTGAGCCAACAGCGCATCCGGATACAAGGCAATGGATGCCACCAAAGATTGCAACTGAGGGCTAGTGAGTTGAGCCTCGGCGGGGGCAGGCGGCGCAACGGCCAATGGCGGTACAGCAGGCTGCTGTGCCTGTCCGCTCAGCACGCACGACGCCAGTAAAAACGGTGCAAAATAAGACAAAAGCTTTGGCAGTGTCATTTTCATAACGATCAGTCTAGCTTGAGATGGTGGTCTCGCACTAACTTTTCCCACTTGGCGATTTCTGCTCGTCTGAAGGCCTCCAGCTCTGCGGGTGAAGACCCAATCACCTCTCCACCAAACTCATTCATTCGCGCTTTGATTTCGGGCTGAGATAGCACGCGAACTATCGCCTGATTCAATCGCTCAATGACGGGCTCTGGTGTGCCGGCAGGAGCGTAAATCGCATTCCACTCATAGGTTGAGTAACCTGGCACGCCCGACTCAGCCACAGTTGGAATATCCGGCATATTCAGCGAGCGCTTCTCGCCCCCGACGGCGACCATACGCAATTTGCCGCTTTTAACATTCTGCTGGGCTAGACCCATACTTGAAAACATCATCGGCACTTGTCCGGACATGACATCCATGATGCCGGCATTACCGCCTTTGTAATGAACATACTCTAAATGTGTCCCTGTCATTGCGTTAAACAACTCGCCCGCGAGGTGCTGGGCGCTCCCGGTACCCGAGGTGGCGTAATGCAGGACCACATCCTTTTCGCGACCGACTTTAATCAGATCTGCGACAGTATGGATAACGCTGTCCGGACGAACAACAATCACATTAGGTACACGCAGCAGCAAAGAAACAGAGGCAAAATCCTTAAGAGTGTCGAATTGCATTTTGGGCTGCAGGGCTGGATTTTGTGCATGATTTGCCGCATCCAGCATGATCGTATAACCATCCGCAGCAGCCTTAGCAACCGTCGCACCACCGATCATCCCACCTGCTCCACCGCGATTTTCAACCACAATAGTTTGACCAAGTTGCTTGGATAGCTCGGGTGCGAGAATACGGGCAACCGTATCTGCCGTCCCGCCTGGCGGATACGTCACAACCAGCGTAATCGGATGATCGGGATATGCCGCCTGAGCCGCCCCACACAACACTAACGCTGCAGCACCCAACACGCCGCGAGTTTGTCTCATAATGCTGAACATAACGCTCTTTTCCTTTAGATTCGTTGCCAAAAACAGAATTAACTAACTCCCCAATTGGCGCATATTTTTATTATGGTAATTGCTTTACCCTTAGAGTATTCTTTTTATAATTGGCGTGTGCCGCAACTTTACAAGTAATCAGACATCTCACGAGCGATATAAGCTAG
>CAIPID010000306.1 GCA_903865015.1 uncultured beta proteobacterium
AGTTTTCTTCAGAGTCCCGTGGGTCGCGCGATGATGAATATACTGAGCGTCCCGAGGCGGCGCGCGAGAGCAACCTGCGCGAGTATTTACTTGAGCAGTTGGGCACAACGAGACTGAGTCGACGCGATGCTGCGCTGGTTGAGCTGCTCATCGAAGAGCTTAACGATGATGGTTTTCTCGCCTCTCCACTCGACGAAATCGTAAGCTGGATGGACCCTGCGCTTGGTCTCGAGGTGGAGGATTTCCGCTCGGCGCTCAAGATGTTGCAATCGTTCGATCCTGCGGGTGTAGGCGCGCGCGATCTGAGTGAATGCCTGGACTTGCAGCTTCAGTTTGCGCAGCCAGAAAGATTCCCCGAGCTCGGTGATGCGTTGGTGTTAAAGATTGCACGCACACTTTGTCAGCAGCACTTGTCCCTGTTGGCGACCGGCAATATGACGCGACTGCGCGAGGCGTTGCAATGTGACGCTGACTCGCTGCGTCGCGCCCATGCGCTTGTGCTGCGTCTGAACCCAAGACCCGGTAGTGACTGGAACAAGCCCGCGGCTGATTTCGCTGTCCCTGATGTGATTGTGCGTAAGTCGCGGCAGGGCTGGGTCGCATCATTAAACGAAGCCGTGGTCCCGCGTCTGCGTGTCAATACGATGTATGCACAAGCCCTCGGGAGCGCGCGCTCGGGTGCCAATGCGGCGATGCATGGCCAGCTCCAGGAAGCGCGCTGGATGATCCGTAATGTTGCGCAGAGATTCGATACGATCTTGCGCGTTTCGCAAGCGATCGTGGCACATCAGCAGTTATTTTTTAATAAGGGGTGGGAGGCTGTACGACCTTTGACCTTAAAAGATATCGCGGCAGAACTTGGCATGCACGAGTCGACGATTTCACGGGCGACCACGCAAAAATTCATGCTGACACCTTTTGGTACGCTGGAGCTCAAACGGTTTTTCAGTACTGGCTTGATGACTGAAGGTAAAGAGTCCACGTCAGCCACAGCGGTGCAAACGCGCATTCAAAGTTTGATACAGGCCGAAGACCGTAAAAAACCGTTGTCTGACAGTCAGTTGGTGACTTTGCTCGATCGTGATGGCATCACGATTGCGCGGCGCACGGTTGCTAAATACAGAGAGTTATTACGCATACCGACCGCACCGATACGTAAGTCTCAAGCGGGCGAGGGTTAACGCTGCAAGTTAATTGTCACGCGCTGGACAGTCTGCGGTTCTACCCCAACCATTGTTGGGTGCGCAAAATTTATTTCGAGCATTTTGTATGCAAGTTGGACGTTGAAAAAATCCAAGGTTTGCACATTGGTCAATTTCTTTTTTCAGATTTTGAGTCCAGCTATACACTGTGATGACGGGCGCCTTGGTTGGGTCGGTGTTTGTGCTGGTACGTACACCTTCCATTGCGGGCGAGCCAGGCAGAGCGCGCGATGCTGCAGCGGGCTGTGGTGTTTTAACAGCGCTCGTTGCGATGTCAAGCGTAGCAATATCACTTTGCGAATGCGCAAGCTCTGAGCCGCCTGCGGCTAATTCGCTATCTCGTCTTTCGTAGTTGCCTTCGCTATCTACAGCCATCGCGGTGTTCCCAACATCCGTGATGGAAGCGGGGATGGCTGTGATAGTCCATTCAACCGGAGCGCTCGCGCGAGGAATGCCGAGTGTCCCATCTACACGAGGTTGCGGTGGTTGTGGCGTAAAAGGTTTGCCGTTGGCGTCCAGCACCTGATCTTTTGTGTCTTTTGGACCCGCAGCTGACGCAATCGATTCAGGTGCACGCGAGACTAACCATTCGCCCAGCTGTATGCCGCCTTGCCATGAGGCAACAGCAGCAAGCACTAGAAAAACGAATAGGGTACGCCAGGACATATTGATCTCAGAAATACGAAATGATTAGACCTTGTCGGCAAATACCTGGCCACCGTGCTCGCGCATCGCATGGAACCTGATCGCTGGATAGCGTTCCTCGGCTACACGCAGTTGCGCGGATGATGTCACCAGAAATGCCGGAGCTTCTACAACATCATAGGCGATATGAGAGGCATTGGCATCAATGAATTTACTCAGTTCTTTTGGGTCCTCGGCGGTAATCCAGCGCGCCATGTTGTAGCGCGAGGGCATCAGGCGGGCCTCGGCGCCATACTCGGCCTGCAGGCGATGGGCCACCACTTCGAACTGCAATTGGCCGACAGCGCCAAGCAATAGTGCACCACCCGCGGCGATCGGCCTGAAAACCTGAATCGCGCCTTCTTCGCCGAGTTGCATCAGACCGGTACGCAGCTGTTTCGTGCGCAAAGGATCTTTGACCTCGACCGCCTGAAAAAGTTCGGGCGCAAAAAAAGGCAGGCCTGTAAAGTGCAGTGATTCACCTTCGGTCAGCACGTCGCCGAGATGCAAAATGCCGTGGTTAGGAATACCAATCACGTCACCTGCATAGGCCTCATCGACTAGTTCACGGCGCTGCGACAAGAATGACACAACGTTATTAGGACGAATTTCTTTGCCATTACGGGAGACTTTCAATCGCATGCCACGATCAAACTTGCCCGAACTCACGCGTACGAATGCGACGCGATCGCGGTGAGCGGGATCCATATTGGCCTGGACTTTGAATACAACACCGGTGAATTTTGGCTCATCGGGATTGACCATGCGCTCTAGTGCCTGGCGCGAGCCTGGTGGCGGCGCCTCGTCAACGAGCGCGTCGAGTACTTCCTGAACACCAAAGTTGTTGATGGCTGAACCGAAAAATACGGGTGTTTGTTTACCCGCTAAAAATTGTTCGCGATTAAATTCTGGCGCAGCGGCCTGTATC
>CAIPID010000307.1 GCA_903865015.1 uncultured beta proteobacterium
GATGCGCGCGTATTGTCCAACACAATATAAACAATCACACGGCGCCAAAAGGTAACCCTATGCAATCCTTGATTTCAGGCTATCGGGCACTGGTGATTGGCGCAACAGGCTCAATTGGCTCTGCCTGCGTACGTGCACTGCGTGCCGATTCGAACTGTTCGGGTGTCAGTGAGCTTTCCAGGCACTCTGATTCGCCATTATTGCTGGAAAACGAGGCAAGCATCGCTCAAGCTGCTGAGTCTGTGCGTACGTCAGCTCCATTCCAACTGATGATTGATGCAACGGGGGCGTTAACGATTGACGGGAATGGACCTGAAAAAAGTTTATCTGCACTGGATGCTGAACGGCTGATGCGCAGTTTTCAGATCAATGCTATCGGACCCGCGCTGGTGATGAAACATTTCATCCCTTTGCTTGATGGCAAGCACCGCGCCATCTACGCAAAATTGTCTGCGCGGGTCGGGAGTATTGCAGACAATAAGAAAGGCGGTTGGTATGGATATCGCTCAGCCAAGGCCGCGCTAAATATGATGCTGCAGACGGCTGCGATCGAGACGCTGCGTAAAAAACCGGAGGCGATTTTTGTGGCCTTACAACCCGGCACCGTTGCGTCAAGACTGACGACGCCTTTTGTCAGTCAGGCAGAATGTTTAGCCCCTGAGACCTCTGCGCAAGGCATGCTCAACGCAATGGATGCTTTGCAGGTGACAGCAGGCGCACAATTTATCGATTACGCAGGTAACAAGATCGTATGGTGAGTTTCTTCGGAAATGAATTTCAATACTCAAAATGCATGCGCACAGAATAAACATTTACGGGGCCGCGATCCGCGTTATAGCAAGGATTGTTGATGCGCTGAAAATCAGCAGTCGCCCATAAGACTTTGTTGATTTTTACGCTGTAATACATCTCAAGGATGCCCTCGCGTTGATAGTTGATGTTGCCATCGCCACAGAAAAAATTTGACCCGCCAGCTTTCAAATAATCGATGTTTGGATTGGATATCCCGTTTGATGCGTAGGCCAGGCCAAGCACGTCATCGGGACGATTCCATTTATTGCCCTTGACTGACACGCCTATCAGGGCAGAGTTATTGACCTCGGTAAAAGAGTAGGCTTCGGTCTGACCGTTATTCCAGCTATATCTCGCAAACACACCAATATCTTCGGTAATATTTTGTTCAAGGTTCAAACCAAAGCCGTATTTACTCTGTTGCTTGCGTACATTGGCCAGATCAGGTGTGCCACCGTTTTGATTGGCGTACGCGATGGCATCATTAAAATTACCGAAGTTTGCCTGGTTACGAAAATATAGTGCACGCAGTTTTCCTGGTTGCCCGAAAATCTCGTGGGCTTTTTCGATTTCAAAGTTGTCGCTGTAGGAGCTAGAAAAATCGCCATTCAGTTGTAAACCATTTGATTCGACCGGCAGCAGATTGCGTCCTGCTCTGAACGCCCAGTCATCATGGTAATACTCAATGGCGATCCCGCGCGTGTAGCCGCGGGCATCTGCAGGTGAGTCCCAGGCTGCGTAATCCATCATGGCCCAATTTAAGAACTGGGTTTTGGGGTCGTGCGAAAAGCTGTTCTGGTCAAAGATATCGGTGATCGCGTAGACCCCGCCTGTCAACACGAGTCGGCGTTTATCAACGCTGCCTGCGAACTGATTAAAGCCGGCTTCTTGTTCAACCGTGCCGCCGCCGAATCCAACGGTTTGTCGAACAAATGCGCGCGCCCAGTAACTTACGGCGTCTGTAGATCCCGCTTTTTGTGCTTCACCGTTTGTCATTCCCCCAAAGCCCCTCAGGCCTGAAAAAGGTAAGCCTTGCGACACTTCGGGATCAATAAATATCTCGGTCCCTTTCCAGGGCCGGGCACCTAAGAATGCAGTGCCAGTCAGCGTGTGACTGACCTCGCCATCGCTAGACAGGCTACTGATTCCTGAATAGGGCGCATTAAAAGAGGGGTGCTTTTGCCATACCCAGGTGCTCTGAACTTTTGCGGTGAAATACTGAAAACTTTCTACCTCATCTTCTGCGTGAGCGACACGCACGCACGAACCCGCAGCAATCATAAGGATTGCTGTCAGAAACAACTTTCGTTTGAAGTTAAAAAAAATATTCAGAGGCATTAGCTGGATGAGACATGCGTAAGACTTACCGAGGTATCCCTGGGTAAGTCCAAAACAAAATGAATTGTAAGTTACACATTTTAAATGAGAATGCGTGTCATTTAAAATGAAATCCTACGTTCATTACATTTTGAAGGCTGATTGTGACAAGCGTATGTCTCCAGACTAACGAATGCTTATTTCAGCGTTAAC
>CAIPID010000308.1 GCA_903865015.1 uncultured beta proteobacterium
CAAGTCGCTGCTTGGGCCAGGGGTGCAGGCAATACCGGTACAGAGATGGTTTTCACATTGAGTGATTTCAAATGGGCTTTTGCGGCTGCGGGGATATTGACACTAGTCTCCCTACCTGGCTATTGGCGAATGGATCGTCAAGCTGGCGCCAAAATTAGTGGCGTAAAGCCGAGGTCTTAGTTATGTCATCTATCCTGTCGCTCACGATGAATCCGTCTCTTGATATAGCAACAACGGTCGCGCGCGTCACCGATACGATCAAATTGCGGTGCTCTCTAGAAGAATCTCATCCTGGGGGTGGTGGCATAAATGTGTCTCGCATCATTCACAATATGTGTGGCGACAGCATTGCAATTTTTCCTTGTGGTGGATACACAGGAGATCGACTCCTGGAACTTTTAAACCGCGAAGATCTCACGACACACTCTTTTCCTATTGATACCAATACACGTCAATCATTTTCTATTCACGAAATATCGACAGGAAAGGATTTCCGCTTTTTATTACCGGGAAATCCATTGAGTCAGGAAATTGCCGATGCATGCTTGCAATACATTGGTCATTTGAAAAATAAACCACGCTTCATTGCTGCCAGTGGTAGTTTACCTCCGGGAATTTCTGAAAATTTTTACGCAAAAGTCGGCAAACTCACACGTTCGTTAGGAGCAAAATTTGTATTAGACACCTCTGGTCCAGCTTTAGCTTGCGCAATCCAAGCTGGAGGTGTTTATTTGATTAAACCCAGCCTAGAAGAGCTCGAAGAGCTCACCGGAGAGTCCTTGCCCAATGAAGCGCTGCAATTAAAGGCTGCGCGCTCACTCATCCAATCAGGAAAAGTCGAAATCATTGTTGTATCGCTTGGCGCAAAGGGCGCACTCCTGATTACCGCTGATTTAGCACTACGCGCCTCAGGCCTACCTATCACACCAGTGAGCAGCGTCGGCGCGGGAGACAGCATCGTTGGTGCGATGATTTGGGCAATCTATCAAGGACTGTCGCTCGAACAAGCATTGAGATACGGGATCGCCGCTGCGACCTCCACTATTTTAAATACCCATGGTGAGATGGGCCAATTGTCACAAATAGAAAGTCTGCTAGATCAAATAGAGATTAAACAAATTTAAACTTCTGTAACATCTGGTCCTGTGTAATGCATTGGCCATATTCTCTGCACGACATCGCGATGACTGGCATAGGCATAGCAACTATCAATTTTGAGTGGTCGACCATTTTCATCTGTTCGAACAGGACGATGTTGAATATAGGGATACAGCGTCTGCATGGCCGTGGTTGCCATTGGGCTCAACATCTCCATCAAATGTGTACAGCCTTTTGCACCTTTGAATTTATCCCTGATTAATTTATTCCAGCCACCGCCGATTTTTTCACCTTTGAGCACAGCCAGTGTCGGCGGGGCTTCTTTGCAAACAGCAAACGGAGTTGAATCAGACGACGCGATCGCATCATGAATGACGAGCCATTCATCGATCACCAAACGGATCGACAGATCGTGAATATATGCACCCGGAGGGATGGGGGACTCGATCAGCGGCGGAGAAAACGGCTGTGCTTTAGTATCCAGCACGCGCGCCTCTATCTCGTAGAGGCCATCGCGTCGCCTGTAAGAACGCATAAGAATCTGGCGCGTATGGAGTTCTTCACGTTCGGGGCTTTCAGGTAGGGGCACTTTGATTCCTGCGTGGATCTGTGAACCTTCGAGTATAAAGGTTCTCACCCACTTGGAAGACCGCTTTCAAACCAAAAATCTTTCTGCTAGCAACACCCAGTAGGCTGCGCCAATGCTTATATTGTGATCATTAAAATCATAATTCGAATTGTGCACCATACATGCACCGTGACCACCGGTACTTTCGTCACCATTGCCTATCAGCAAGTAACAACCTGGTACTTGCTCAAGCATAAATGCGAAATCCTCACTTCCCGTCAGTGGTGCACCATTCAAATCAATATTTTCTTCTCCAACTAATTCACACCCCACAGCGCGCGCAAAATCTGTTTCTTCTTTTGTGTTGACCAGAACAGGGTATCCGCTTACAAAATCAACCGTCGCACTGACGCCATAACTCTGCGCTTGAGCGTGAACCAGTTCAGAAATTCGTTTTTTCAGCATGGCATGCACTTCGCGGCTCAGCGCACGCACACTCAGTTTGAGTACCGCACGCTGTGGGATCACATTATTGGCTTGTCCAGCCTGAAATGCGCCCACTGTAATCACAGACATTTCCAGCGGGGGGGTATTACGCGAGACGATTGACTGCAAGGCCATTACAATCGCTGAACCGGCAACAACTGGATCGGCCGCAAGGTGGGGGATAGCTCCATGACCACCAACGCCATCAATCGTGATGGTGACGTTTTGACTCGAGGCCATAAAGGGACCGTCTTTGAAAACCAACTGTCCCTGCGTGATGCCCGGCATATTATGCATGGCAAATATCGCATCGCAGGGGAATTTTTCGAAGAGCCCATCATCCATCATTTTTTTGGCACCACCGAGCCCTTCCTCGGCAGGTTGAAAAATCAGATTAAGGGTACCGTTATATTCCCCAGACTGTGCCAAGTACTTTGCTGCGGCCAGTAGCATGGCAGTATGTCCATCATGTCCACATGCATGCATGACACCTGAGTGAGCGCTTGCGTAAGGCAGTCCGGTTGCCTCCTCGATCGGCAACGCATCCATGTCCGCACGGATACCGATACGTTTAGTCCCGGTGCCTTTTTTCAATTGCCCGACAACTCCGGTTCCACCCAGGCCGGTGGTGACCTGATATCCCCAGCCTCTGAGCTGTTTAGCAACCAGTTCGCTCGTTCTGAGTTCCTGATAGCCTAGTTCAGGGTGTTGATGGATATCGCGACGGATTTCGGTGAACTCATCGGCAATGGATACTAAATTTTCGAGATGCTTGTGCATGATTTACTCTGGCTGCAAATCAATGGATTTTGCGATTGCACGGAATTTTTCGATACCTTCGGCGTATACCCGGGCGACTTCAGCTTGCGACAAAGGTGGTGCAATCAGCATACTGTTGAGCGTCAGTCCATTGCGCACGGCCGGATCTTCCAGAGAAGCTGTAATCGCTTTATATAAAGCATTGACCACTGGCTCTGGTGTGTTTTGGGGCACAAAGTAACCTGTCCAGATCGTGAAAATAAAATCTTTTAAATCCTTACTTTCACCAATCGCTGGATAATCCTTCACGCCATCGAGCCGGTCCTTATTAAGCATAGCCAGAATTTTGATTAATCCCGTTTTGCTTTGCTCGTCATAGCTCTTTGTATAGGGGGCAAGAAATATATCAACCTCACCACTCATCACGGCCTGACTTGCAGGTGCACCGCCTTTAAAAGGCACATGCAACATTGGAACACCTGTTACTTTTGATAAGTACTCACCTAATAAATGATAAAACGATCCAACACCAACGCTTGCATAAGTAACAGGCTTACCCGACTCGGCTTGCTTGCGTGCGTACACAACAAACTCATCCATATTGCTGACAGGTAGACCCTTTCGAGCGAGCACCGCAATCTGTGCGGATCCGATCATTTGCACAAGCTTGAATTCTTCACTCTTGAATTTGACTGCTTTCATTGCCAACGGGGCAAGAATCAATTCGTTAGGTGAACCCTGAAAAATTTTATAACCATCGGCAGGGCTATTGAGTAATTTTTGCGCTGCGATAGATCCGCTTGCGCCAGCAAGGTTTTCTACAACAATGGGTTGCCCTAACTGTTTGGATAACGGCATATTGACGAAACGTGCGATCACATCGGACAGCCCGCCCGCTGGATAAGGCACGATCAAACTGACGGGTTTATCAGGAAAGACGTCCGCTGCGCTTGTCTGCGCTGCGGAAAAAATCAGTAATGCCATCACACCGGACTGAAGCAGTGTATTTGCGACGAAAGCGATACGGCGACGAATGCTCATGGTTGATCCAAGTAAGGTTGAAAAGGCGACTGTGGGGATGCTAATCCTCCATAAATAATGTGTCTAATGTATTATTTTTATAATATATATGATTTTTATGAATACATTGATATGATTCAATACTATGAATATCAAACACTTAGAGCATTTGATCGGCTTAACCGACACAGGTTCATTTAGCCGTGCAGCAGACAAATTGTTCATCACGCAATCAGCGTTAAGCCGCAGCATTCAAAATTTGGAGGAAGAACTTGGCGGCAAGCTGTTTGACCGCATCGGTAAGCGCAATATCCTCACACCGCTCGGTGAAGATGTCGTACGTCGTGCAAGACAAATCGTCCAAGGTTCAATTGCGCTGAGGCTGAACGCTAAACTTTTTCAACAGGGCAGTGGCGGCAAAATTCGCGTAGGACTTGGCTCTGGACCAGGCGCTTTATTAATGACACCTCTTTTGTGTCATGTGGCAACCCATCGTCCACATATTCAGACATTAGTTGCGCGTGGCTCGACTGAATTACAACTCATGCAACTCAGAGCCAGAGAGCTCGATGCATTAGTGGTGGACGTGCGTCGTGTCACTCCTGCGCCAGATTTACATATCGAGTTTCTCACGCAATTACCTGCAGGCTTTGTCTGCCGAAAAGAGCATCCACTGGCGCAATCACGCAGCATCAGCTTTGAAGATCTACTTGCATATCCAATTGCCTCTACGCCTTTAGCCGATGAGGTTGCGCGCATCATTATCGAGCGTTATGGTCACCAAGCCAATCCAAAAAGCATGACGACACTTGAGTGCGAAGACGTGACAAGCCTGATTGATACCATCCACCGAACAGATGCTATTTTTCTTGGCATCATCGCCGCTGCGAAAGCAGGGATCAAAAGCGGCAAGCTCATTGAGTTGAAAGTTAAACCGGCGTTGAATGCCTCAGCACAGTTTGCCTACATCACGTTAACTGGATCAACAGCAGCACCCATCATGAGTTTTTTTAGAAAGTTTGTTTCTGAACATCTCACCGACTAGCCAAAAACAAATTAGCTGTGTAATAATTCGTTTCAAATCCCGATCGGGAGAGATCTTGATGCAGCGCAAGCGTCAGACGCCGAAGGAGCAACCGCCCCGGAAACTCTCAGGCAAAAGGACCGATCCAGATATTGCACTCTGAAGAGCTGCCGTTATTCGTCATACGGCACACCGCAGGAGCAAGCATTCAAACTTTGTTGTTGAATGTGAATCTCTCAGGTACCAAACAGAGGGGGCGTGTAGAAAACATCTGGTTTTCGCACTCCACCTTATCGACGTTTGGAGCTCGCTCTCATGAAATCAATCGCTGTAATTGGTGGTGGCATTACGGGTGCCACAACGGCCTATGCTTTGGCTAAACGCGGCTATAGCGTCACACTCATTGAAAAAAACCGCTACTCGGCCATGGAGACCTCGTTTGCGAACGGTGGTCAACTCTCCGCCTCTAACGCTGAAGTCTGGAATCATTGGTCAACGATCCTCAAGGGCATGAAATGGATGTTGAAAAGTGACGCCCCGCTTTTGGTCAATCCAAGACCGAGTTGGCACAAACTTTCCTGGTTTGCAGAGTTTATTGGCAACCTTCCCAACTACCGTAAAAACACAATTGAAACAACCAAACTCGCCATTGCAGCACGCGAGCATTTATTTGGATGGGCTCAAAAAGAAAACATTGATTTTGATTTAAAAAAACAAGGGATCCTGCATATCTATCGTGATAAAAAAGGTTTTGATCACGCTGGTAAAGTTTCAACATTGCTTGCGGCAGGGGGCCTTGAACGTCGCGCGGTCACTCCAGCAGAGATGCGCACAATCGAACCAACTCTGGCCGGCAATTATTACGGTGGCTACTTTACTGAAAGCGATTGCACAGGCGATATCCACAAATTTACGGTTGGTATCGCTTCAGCCGCAGAGCGTTTGGGCGTAAAAATCCTTTTCGGACATGACGTCACACGCTTACAGAGCACCGGCTCGCAAGCGACAATCACGCTTAAGCAAGAGAGCATTCAGAAAGAGATTAAATTTGATGGCGTGGTGATCTGTGCGGGTGTCGCTAGTCGCAGCATGGCGTCGCAGCTTGGCGATCGCGTCAATATCTATCCAGTCAAAGGTTACTCAATCACAGTTAATTTGCTGGATGCGCAGAGTCAAGCCTCTGCGCCTCAAGTTAGCCTGCTGGATGACGAAACAAAACTTGTGACCAGTCGCTTAGGGGTGGAAAGATTTCGTGTCGCGGGAACTGCAGAATTCAATGGCTACAACAAAGACATCCGGGCTGATCGTATCCGGCCTTTGATTGATTGGGTTGAACAATGCTTTCCGGGTGTCAATACTCGACAAGTTGTGCCGTGGGCAGGCTTGCGTCCAATGATGCCCAACATGATGCCTCGCATAGGACGTGGGCGTCAACCCAACGTTTTTTATAATACTGGACATGGTCATCTCGGTTGGACCTTATCGGCGGTGACAGCTGAAATGGTGAGCGGAGTCATTGACGCTGCAAATCAATCCGCATCGCAAGTAAGTATCCCCTCTTCAAGAAAACCTGCAATTGCTTAAATCACTTTCGCTGGGTTGACACGATCAATCCAGCGATCAAAAAACGTATCGTCATGAAGCTAGCTCAGCCATCTTTCAACATGATCGGCTGACCATGTGGCGTATGCAGCGCAGCGTGTTCCCATGCATGCTTACGTGCACGAAGTGAAGCAACATCGACAAGTTTTTTTTCAGTCACGATCCGTTCAAGTGCAGCAAGCCAATGCTCATAATAATTCTCACCGGTATCGGGATCACCTGCCGACTGCGCAGCGCGGATCGTCTTCGATAGCGCCTGTGCCCACTCATTCCAGGTAAACAAACCTTTCTCGTATAAAGCCAGCGTCATTGCAAAAGCCTGCGCCTCCCAGGGAGCTTGAAATACCGGCCCATCTTCATCAAGGGGTATGCCTGGCAATGCCAATTTTATTTCGGCAAGTGGCATGGAAGCGATCAAATTCTCGGGGCACTTCATTGCGCTACCGCCATGAGGTAAGGCTCCCAGCAATCGACGCGCACGGATGATGCGCTTGTATCTGCGCCCCACAACTCGTGCGCATCAAAACTCACTGTATATAACCACTGAGGTTGCTCACCCTGCCTGAGTGCATTAGTATCGGGATAAACATGTGCGCCATGGATGGCCGTAATCACGCCAACCTTATCACGACAATAGTGCGGCAGACGCGTGTGTGTGGGCGGATTCATTTTCCTGGTCCTGACCTGCTGACCGATACTGAACCGGGCAGCAGTTTGAGTCTCACGCTCAGTCGGACCACCTTTGCTCAGAGTGGCTGCGACATTTTCTTTCAGCAGTTTACGTACGCCTTCGACAGGCGGCACAAGTGCTTTGGCTGAGTGTATTTCAGTTGGTTCAACCAAACCTGTCTGCAGTAACAATCTCTCCAGAGCCTCGAACCAAATCTGGTAATACCCCACAGATATATACATTACCGGCGGGAGGCTTTCCCGCACTGAGCGTGACCAGTCGATATTCCACCTGCCTGCAGCGCCCATGGCCAGCACAATCGCTAACGCGCGCGGCTCCCAGTCATGATGAAACAGAGGTTCGTTTTCCTCAACGATCACTGGACCATATCCCTGCATGCCCCCCATATCATGCACACCATTCATGGTCAGGCTCCTTTCAAAGCAGCGAGTTGATGAGGAGTTCTGGCGAGATCGCAACCAATCATGGAATTGCGCGTAATTAATTCTGCCAATGCATCCTCTGTCCAGCCTTCCGTGCCCGCAGGTCGCATCGGCAGAACGAGATAGCGAATTTCTGCTGTCGAATCCCAGACTGTGATTTTTGTCTCTGCAGGCAACTCAATGCCAAAGTCTTTCAGCACACCACGAGGATCAATCACCGTGCGGGAACGATAAGGCGCAGACTTATACCAGGCCGGCGGTAAACCAAGCACAGGCCAGGGATAACAGGAGCACAGCGTGCAGACCACCATGTTGTGTTCTTGGGGTGTATTAGCGACTACGACCATGTGCTCGCCCTGCCGCCCCGTATATCCAAGTGAGGCTATGGCAGCTGTCGCATCCTCAAGAAGCCATTTTTTGTACGCAGGATCGTGCCAGGCTTTTACGACCACGCGCACACCGTTACGAGGTCCGACTTTTGTTTCGTATGTCTCAATCAATGCATCCAGTGCAGCAGGGTCGACATAGCCTTTGTCGATGAGCAGAGACTCCAGAGCGCGTACCCGCAGATCGATATCGGACAGCTCCGAGCCTTCGTGGTCGTGGTCATGGTTGTGACCATGTTGGTGATCGTGCGAAATGCTTGTTTGTGACGCCTTATTCATTAAGAAACCTTTAATTTCACTGCACGCTGAACTAGTTGCACTGTCTTAAGAAATTAGCATATGAATTTACCTTTCGATAGCTATTTTGCGGCGAATAGCTAGGCACTCACCGCAAAATATGCACCGAATCTTGACTTTCAAGGCAAGCTGACGAACAAAAAATGGACAGCACTTTGCAAATGCTCTTCTGACACAGCACTCCGAGATATCAATGATTTGTTGACGCGAGGGGTACTCGCAAAGTCAGAGTTCGGAGGAAGAAGTACGAGCTATGAGCTCGTTATTTATCCTCAACAAGAATAACCTTACCGCCGCAATTTACATAACAGGAACGATAGTTTTCCTCACAGCGAAAGTTGTTCGCGTTTGCATAGCAGGTTGGCTGCGCACGTGCGCAAGCCTTTGCATCATCCCTATCCTCTGCGCGTCGCATGCATTGCTGATAATTCCTGTAATTACGTTGTTCACAAGAAGCTTTATCATTTTGTGCACGACTATTTTCGTTACTGATACACATCTCGCGAACCGCAGCACACTGAACAGTACATTGGCGACCTGCTTCAGTACCAGGCGGATAGTATTCATAATGTGAACAAGCTGCAATCAATGTCAAAAAAAATGCAGCAATACTAAAACGAATAATAGAGGTAAACATGCTGATGGGTTCCTTATTAACTGGATACATACCAATGAATATCGCTCAACTGATTAGAAACGCAACCTGAGCTCACCCCCACCACCATACTGTGTACCGTTTGAATTCACTGCCGCCACTGCTCCAATACGCAAGGAGACGTCTTTTGAAAGCTGGCCCTGCAAGCCCAATCCAAATAAATTACTGACTGGTCCCATATTCGCACCGACCTGATTAAATGTGCCAAAAGCTGAACTATTCGCTGTCACACTATGTGCCGAGTCAGTATTCGCTGACCAGTTATAGGAGAATCGATAAAAACCAACCGCCGACAGATTATTGTCACCAATTTCCTTAAGTGGCTGCACGAATTCAGCTCCGGCAAACGTAATCGTCTGATAAGAAGAGGCTGCGTTAATTGAATAGTTAAAATCACCGCCACCTGACTCGCTGACGGCTCCTGTATTCAACTGTGAATACGATCCACCAATAAAGGGGGTGAGTGTAAATTTCTCACCAATCAGCATACTGTGGGATAACTTTATCGCCGCAAAGACTCCGTTACTGGAATAACTATCTGAAGCGGTACCGCCAGTAAAGTTACCGACATTGGGATTGTTACGTGTGGCATTCGAATTGCCAAAGGAATAACCCAGCGCACCAGAAAGCTTTACATCACTGGCGAGATACATGCCGCCATACATACCGACATACCCCGTGTTGTTATTAAAGCTCTGGGAGACTTGCGTGCTTTGGGTCATGTATGAGTTACCAGCGCCACCGTAGATACCCAGTCCACCTGTCTGGTTACGAAACAAATCTACCCCGATCACGCCGTAATAGGAGTTATATCCAAACCCAGCCAACCCGTTATAACTATTGACGGTACCAGTAAAACCAGCCACATCTGCCCAGACATATCTCCCCGCATCGAGCTCATAAGATACTGAATTCGAATTGCTATCCGATACGGGTTTATGAATACGATCCATGACGGTATTGGCGACAGTTTTCATCTGCTCAAGCCCAATCGTCATGTTTGACGAATAGCCCTCGGCATGCACACCAGCCAATTGATTTACCTGAGGTGTAGTTAAGGATTGCACTGCAGCAACAAGTGTAGTGCCGCTCTGAAGTACGGGATTCGACGGGGATGCGCCAGAATTACTGGAGCCTGAGCCTGAGCCTGAACCGCTATTGTTTGCCGGACTTGCAGCTGCGGCTGAATAGCTCACCAGAATCTGATTCGCTAGACTGCTACCCGCGGCACTATTAGAGACAACAGGCGCAGTGGATACAACGGTAGGATTTGTGACTAAATCCCAGGTAGTGCCTGAAGAGTTTTTCAATATCCATTTCGTTGTGACCAGCCCGCCACCATAAGTACCAGTAGTCGATGCGATATTGCTCGCTGTGACTCCGCTCATAACAGCTGAGTAAGTTGTCGTACCACTGGGGATCACTGAGCCCTGATAAATACCAAAATTGGTGCTGCCACTATCGCTTGTGACGACAAGCTTTCCGTAATTTGTCGGACTATTGATGATGGTGTTGTAGTTGGCTGGCAATGTACCTTTCAGTGTCAAATCACCTTGCTGGTTATTTAACGTCGTAATGGTGCCAGAGTTGTTGATACCGTACCCACCATTCGTTGCCAGTGTACCGGTGTTGGTAATGACGTTGATCGTGCCTTGGTTATTAATGCCAGAAAAATATTCTTTATGGCCATCGCCTAGGCTAGTGAATATGGGGCTGTGATCAATTGTCCCGGTATTGATGATCGTTCCAATGGATGCGCCGCCTCTGACTAACAATCCATCGGAGTAATAATTGTTACTGTTAGAGTAATAAATTCCACCAACAATAGTTCCTGAGTTATTGAGCGTACCTATAGAAGCACCACCATTCAGAACTAGTGATTCTTTGGGTCCAGAAATCGTCCCCGCGTTATTCAGTGTGTTAATACTCGCTCCACTCACGCTTAAGGCATAGGCAGCCCATGTAGCCGTGAGTGTTCCATTATTATTTAATGTATTGATATTTCCTGAAACGTCCAACCCCGCATAGCCTGATGATGCAGCAGTCATGGTTCCATTATTTGTTAACGTGCCCACTGAACCACTACCAAAAATTTTAAATGCACTGACCTCAACAGCACCTGGTGTGAGCAATGCGGACTTGATGGTGCCATTATTTGTAAAGTTGTCGATTACTGCACGCACTTCAACGGGAGAAAAGAATCCTGTACTTTTTTCCGTGATGGTGATGCCACTCTGCACGGTGACTGCTGATTTATTATTCAACAATGCGAGTGCATAGCAATCCGCACTGATCACTAATGGGTTTGAGCTATCCGGGCAATAACCCGCAAATACTTTTTCCTCGGTACCGAAAGCCAATATGAATACTGCTGAAAGCAAAAATTTCTTATTTGTTATGTTCATTATTTAATCCAGCTAATTCAAATTGAAATAAATATTTTTATATTCAAGTGCTTCAATTACATTTCACATACGTGTGCTTTTCTGCATCAAGCAAGTAGTCTTCAAACACAAGCAAGGGATCAAACTTCCCCTCACCAAGGATGGCAAACTTAAATCCCATCGGCGGCACCTGAACAGAACCAAACCAGGAATAAGCCGTCATCAGTTTTTCAGTCTTTCCATCAACCGTTAACAACACATCGTTGTTCTGATTGGATCGGTCAAATGCAAATTCCACTATTGTTTTGCCATAACAGTAAACAACCCCCTCGGGTGCCTCGATCGCATACGCGGTAAAGGAGCCACATATCATGAGCGAGGCTACTAATTTTGCTCGCTGCTTAGCCACCTGTTTACGCAGACACGTCAAAGAAATCCCCAAACAAACACCTATTTTTGTTAACATGTTTACAATGCTAGTCATTATTGTTACATATCGACATCTTTCAAGCAATTGCGGGATACGGACTTTTATTCATCATGGCAACACAAAAAGTTGACGCAAAACGCGATCGTATAGATACGATCATCAATATCGCTCACCGTCTTTTTGAGCAAAATGGCTATGAGCAAGTGGGTATCCGTGAGATCTGTCAGTCCGCAGGTCTTAGCCCGACACAACTTTACCGACTTGATTTAACTAAACAGGATTTGCTTGCCGAAGTAATTTTGCGGGTGAATCAAGAACAAATACAACGCATTAAACCCTTCACAATTAAAGGCTTTAAATCTGCGCAAGCTTATATCGAAGGCTACTTACTTAAGCTGTACGAGTCAGACATTCAGATTAAAAGCATCCGTGCAGAGGGTGCTGCCTTTGGCTGGAAATGGTCAGGTAAATATGAGTCACTGATTATTGAGCAGGTATTCAAGCTCATCAAACCCATCGCGGATGCACTTGAGCATGATGGCTATGACGAAATCCAGGCGCGCTGCTATGCCATCTGGTCGCTTTATTACGTAGGCTACCGGCATGCTGTCATGCAAAACGCAGATGCAAACGCTTGTCTGGATGGGATCAAGCCAAGTTTGCGACTTTGCTTGAAAAAGTGATTCAATTTCAGACGATTCAAAGTTCGTTAAAAGCACGTATTTCTAAGTTTTCATCAAGATAATTTCCAAATTGGATCTTGATGCCACTTGCTCGGAAACCCAAGATCATCTTGAGATATCTTAGGATAATCACGAAAAAGATGAACTAATTGTTTTGACCACCCGTTTTCACTATTTATCTTTTCTAAAAAGATAGCAATTACTGAGGCATAGCAATAAAAACTCTGCTGATTTAAAAAGTGATCCCTTTTCTTTAGATACACCTCAGGCCGATAGGCAAACTGCCTATTCCAGACTCGACCATGATGAGCACAAATATTTCTTAAAAAAGTAAGTGCGTGAAGCCAAGATTCAAATAGTGACGGAGTTAAATCAAATTTTCTCGCAATAATTTTTTTCGGACTACCCTTTGTTTGATTACCTTTTTGTAGGTGCTTATAAAGCTTAGACCAATATCCAAATGACAAGCATTCAGCCATCAACCAGCTGGGTGGAAATAACGGATCACTATATTTTTTAAAATAATGTTGTGCATGTAGGTCTCGACTGCGCCGAGTTGTACGTTCAACATGATTCAAAAAAGCACCCATTTCGAATGGACTTGATACTTTGTGCTTTGTAGACTGATGACCAAGAACTTGCATCGGGTAATTAAGGTACCAAAAAGGACCGTAATCTATTGCCATATGATTGCAAATTGAAGTGCGTACTGCAATTTCTATACTTTCAAGTTGACCTAGAACTAATCGACGAAGGTCTCGATCAAATTCATATCTTAGAAGTATGTCATTGAAGGTTATACCCGAGGTGAATTTCTTACCTTCCGAGGTAGGATACATAAAAGGTAAAGCATAACCACGCAATCGAAAGTAGCCAATGAAATCTAGCGCTCTCATTGCTACATCTGGTGCATCAATAATCAATCCTTTTGACTCAAGTCGACTTAATAGTTCTGTGTTAGATAATGCCGACTTTTTATATTGCATGAAAAATAAATAGAAGCAAAAATAAGAAACCCGCCCTGGGAGCACTGTGTACAGATCTGATTCTGCACCTGAAGTGTGGCGGGTATTGTTGCTGAAATTATTTCACAAAAATATGATTAACAGGCCTAATAAGTTGTAAATGTTTGTAAAGATGTAACCACTTAAAAGAGTCTCTCAACAATTCGTGCCACATGCAGCTTAGTCGTATCCAGCAATGGGATTCCATCATGCGATGGCTCGGTCAGTATCAACGGTAACTCTGTACCACCCAGAATCACGCCATCAATACCATCACGCGCATGCAATGTTTCTATGATTTTCAATAATCGGTCACGCGACTCGGGCAGCAGAATGCCTTTGACAAGCTCACCCATATAAATATTATGAACAGTATCTTGTTCCTCAACCTGAGGAGCTACAAGCTCAATACCTGCCGCAGCAAAGACTGTCGGATAAACAGTGCCTTGCATCGTAAATCGCGTACCGAGTATGGCCAGACGCTTTAAGCCCTGCTCTTTTGCAGCCAGGCAAGCCGTCTCAACAATACTGATCAGCGGGATCGCAGACTGTCGCTGCAGTTCATCAAAAACGATGTGCGGCGTATTAGAAGCAAGCACTGCAAAGTCAGCACCTGCACGCTGCAGTTTTTGGATTTCTTGCAGTAGATACTCTGTGACCTCGGTCAGTTTCTTTGCACCAATCAAATCAAGCATCTTAGTCATATGGATGCTATTGATGATGACCGGTGGGAATTCACTGTCACTGGTCAGTGCCTGATACGAGCTGACTATTTGACGGTAGTACTGAATAGTTGACTCAGGCGCGATACCGCCAACGATACCGACGGTTTTGTTTGCCAGGCGTTTTGTCATTTTCCCAATCCACCAGCAGTACGCAAAGCATCAATATCCTCTGGCGTCATTCCAAGAATGTCACGCAACACAGTATCGGTATGTTCACCCAATGAGGGTGATGGTGTGCGCACAGAGCCCGGTGTTTGGGACAGACGGATTGGCACGCCCACCACGCGCACTTTACCCGCGCGAGGATGGTCCATATTCACAATGGCTCCGCGTGCGGCGACTTGAGGGTGCTCAATCACCTGAGAAATATTATTGATCGCTCCAATCGGAATGCCAGCCTCGACGAGCAAGGTTTCCCATTCCTCAAAGCTACGCGTCATGAATATGGTCTGTAGTGTTTCAACTAACGCCGCGCGGTTTTTATTCCGGTCACTATTCGTGCGAAAGCGTGGATCATCCGTCATCTCAGGACAACCAATCACAGGACAAAAGTCACGCCAAAGTTTGTCACTCCCTACTGCTAGCGCCAGATCGCGACTTTTCGTATGAAAGGTTTGATAAGGTAGCAAGGCTTTATAGGCGGTACCCATTGGCACAGGAATCTCACCTGTCGTGAAATAATTACCAATCATCACCCCAAGCAAGGAAAGTTGGCCTTCCATCATGGAAATATCGATTGACTGCCCGACTCCTGTGACATCTTTCGCACGCAGTGCAACCATGATCCCAAACGCCGCATTCATCCCCGCAGTCAGGTCAGCGATCGAGACCCCAGCACGCACACCACTACCACCGGCCTCGCCAGTCGCACTGATCATGCCACTCTCGGCCTGAACAATCAGATCAAGTGCCGGACGATCGCGATAGGGCCCATCTTGACCAAAACCAGAAATAGAACAATAAATAATCCCAGGATTACGCTTAGACGCAGTTTCGTAATCAATGCCCAGTTTCTCTAACGTGCCGGGCCGGAAATTTTCCAGTACAACATCACAGTGCTCAACCATACGCAAAAAGGTTTCTTTACCCTCTGGATTTTTCAGATCTAGCACGATGCCTTTTTTATTGCGATGTAAACCAAGGAAATAATCAGTTTCACCACCAGGCAGAAGAGTACCCCACGCACGTGCGATATCACCCTTGCCCGGCGGTTCGATCTTGATAACATCAGCGCCATAATCGGCCAACATCATCGAGCAGAAGGGACCAGCAAGCGCGTGACTGAGGTCAAGGACTTTGAGGCCTTCGAGGGGTAATTTCATTTCAATTACTCCATCACCTTGTAATCAGCCGCCACATCAAAATCAATCTCACCCAGTGCTTTGACTTCCTCAGGTGTGAAACCTGGGGCGACAGCCTCAAGCACAAACCTGCCATCCACCCAGTGCAACACTGCCAGATCGGTCACCAGCCAGTCAACACAGTTGCGACCAGTTAGTGGATATTTACACTGCCGTGGCAATTTGGTCCTGCCTTTACTATCCGCATGCTCCATCACGATGATCAGCTCTACCTCGCCCGAGATCAGATCCATCGCACCACCAATGCCACCACGCTTTGCGTCAGTAATGCTCCAGTTTGCAACGTTACCTTCGCGATCAACCTCATATGCTCCGAGGATGACCGTATCGATGTGCCCGCCTCGCGCCATTTCAAAAGAAGTCACGCTTTCAAAGAAGGAGGTTCCAGGAATCGCTTCGACAAACTGCCCGCCAGCATTAAAGACATCCGGATCCACTGCATCACCCGACACAATTCCTCCGTAACCGAGCACACCATTTTCAGCATGCAGCCACACACCACGGCCACCAAGGAAATTAGAAACCTGCGTTGGAATACCAACGCCCAGGTTGACATAGGTGTCATTGCGAACAATTTTTGCTGCATTTTTCGCAATACCATTGCGTGTCAGCGCTTGCTTACCGTTATAGGTACGCGCGCTATCAGCTGGACGTTTCTCTGCGCGCGTCAAGGTTTTAACATCGATCGGATCGGTAATCTTCAACACGCGGGAAACAAAAATCCCGGGCAGATCAATCAACTCTGGGGGTAATTCACCAACCTCAACAATTTCTTCGACTTCGACGATCGCGATACGTGCTGCTTTGGCGAAAGCAGTATTGAAATTAGCACTGCCTCCACGGAATTGCACATTACCAGCGCGGTCAGCGCGATAAGCACTCAAAAAAGCAAAATCGACATTAATCGCATGCTCGAGCACATGAGGCTTGCCATTGAAATAACGAATGTCTTTGCCCTCAGCTAAATCAGTATCTACGCCTGTTGGTGAATAAAATGCCGGGATCCCCGCACCACCTGCACGACAACGCTCAACCAGAATACCCTGAGGCACCAACTCAACCTCAAGTGTGCCAGCGGCAATTCTTCGCTCACCTTCTGTCTGCATCCCTGCGCGGATTGAAAACGCGGCGACCAACTTTTTGACTTGATTGTTTTCTACCAGCAACTGACCTTTTTCTGCAGGTGCGCCCAGAGAATTACACACCAGCGTCAAATCCTCTGTGCCTTTATCTCTTAGTGCAAAGATCAACGTATTTGGAAAACGATGCGCGAGTCCAAAACCGGAAATAGCAACACTCGCACCATCAGTAATATCTGCAATAGCCTGCTCGGCAGAAGCAACGACCTTATCCATACAAATCCTTTAATTATTCAAGTCTGATGTTGAGTATTTTGTTGAGCTCCGTCAACTCGCGTTTTTCTTCTGTCATCGCAGCAAGAAATTGCTTGGGATCCAACAATGTTAGTTGCGAACCTGAAGCCTCAATACGAGCACGAACTTCAGGCTGATTAAAATATTTAACACTTTCGGTATACAACGTCTGAATAATGCTCTCAGGCGTACCTGCCGGAGCAAGTAATCCATACCAGGAACCGCTGACGTTTTTAATACCTTGCTCCGTAAATGTCGGAACGTCGGGCAGTGCTTTAGAGCGTACTGGAGACGCAACCCCTAGCGCACGCAACTTTCCAGACTGAATATACGGCAACATCGCAGAGAGATTTAAAAACGTCGCATCAACATGGCCACCCAACATATCGTTAACAACCGGCGCGGCACCTTTGTAGGGTACATGAGTCATTTTGACATTTGCTTCGAGTTGAAATATCTCGCCCGTAATGTGCGTAGGCCCTGCTGTACCGCTTGAGCCATAAGTTAATGTTTTAGTTTTCGCTAATGCGATAAATTCTTTGAGATTATTCGCCTGAATATGTGGCGCGATCACCAACATATTGGGTACATCGATGATTTTCAATATGGGTGCAAACTCCTTAATCCCATCATAAGGAGGGGTCACACTAAAGACTGGAACGGCCGTATTAGGTCCCCCACTGGCTATCAATAACGTATAGCCGTTCGGTGCCGATTTGGCGACAAACGAAGTACCTATCGCGCCACTCCCACCTGGCTTGGCTTCAACCACAAAGCTCTGGCCAAGCGACTTTGACAATCCAGCAGCCAGTTCGCGACCAATCTGATCTGCAGGCCCACCGGCCGGGTAGGGATTAATCAGTCGGACCGGTTTATCCGGATAAGATTGGGCAGAGGTAACGATGGGTGCGAGAGTAAGTAAAAGAATGCAGGCTTGCAGTATTTTTTTCAACGTTGTCTCCGTTATGCAAAGCGCAAAGTTTATTTACTCGCCACGTATCTCTGGCTCGACAGGCTCAAACCGATAACCATGCTCGCTATTGCCACGCACATAGCCACAATGCGGCCAGCCAAAATGCACAGGCATGATCAGCGCATTGCGCTCGGCCGCGCGCTTGAGAAACAGGGCACGCGATGCGCGGGCCTGCTCTGCATCCGCATCAATCCAGGTATTGACATGAGGCATCGCGATCTGCAGCGGGCTGTGCATCACGTCACCTGCAAAGATAGCCTCTTTACCCTCTGAGCGCAGACGAAAATGAATTGATCCCGGTGTGTGGCCTGGCATAGCTTCTGCCTCTAAACATCCAGCGACCAGATCACCGTCATCGATAAAATCAATCAGCCCAGCCTCATATAGCGGCAATACGCTGTCTTCAAAGGAGCCACTAATCACCCCTTTATCACCATTTTTATAAGCAGCATATGCGGCTTCGAAGTCGACCCGTGGCATCAAGTGCCGTGCATTGGGGAACATAGGCTGCCAGCTGCCATCTACCATTTTTGTACCCCAGCCGACGTGGTCGGGGTGAAAGTGCGTCACCACCACATGGGTCACATTTTTAGGATCCGCACCCGCAGCAGAGAGCCATAAAGGGGTCAGCGTATTAAGATTATTCATACGCTCAGAGGCGCGTTTTTTGTTGTTACCCACGCCCAGGTCGATCACAATGACTTTGTCGTCAATGTGCATCACCCACAACTGCATGGCGACGATAAATCGCTCGAGCTTAATGTTGTAGTGATGCGGTGCAAGCCAGGATAAGTGCTGTTTGACCTCGCGCGCATCTAACTGAGGAAAGACGAAATCCGCCGCATGCGTTGGACCGCTGTATTCGATGACGTTGTAGATCTTGGCTTTGCCGACATGGCGCGAGTAAATCATGTTGTTGTCCCGTTATATTTTTTTGTGTTTTTGTCAGTAATGTATTAGCGACCTTTTCGCGATTAGACACTAACCACCCGTCACTCAACCAAACGATAGGTCAGTCGCCACCGCGTATCGCGATTCATCCAGACATCAGGCCCAGCGGAAAATGAATTGCCACTCGGATCGGCAGTCAGTCTGCCTTTCATAAACACTTGTGCAGCCGCCTCATTTTTTAAACCATACATCGCAAGAAAATCGGGAACGCCAGGTGCTGGATGCATAAATTCGCGCAGACATTTATAACGTGCACCACTGACAAAGCCATAGCCCTTCATGACTTCGCCAACGTGAATATCGTTATAAAAAGCATTGAACTTGGCAAGTTCAGTTTCATCCGCTCCAGCAGCTGCGGACATACCAACCAGATACATATAAGGTGCGGCTGAGACTTGCTGTTCACCCGGTGCGTTCATCAGGTGTTGCCACATCAGACGCCACTTGGTTTGTCGTTGCTGCCAGGCGGCTGGGCCATCGCTGTAAACAGGCCGAGCGCTCGCAGGTCCGTCGTTGCGGTCGATATAGAGCTGCGCGGCCTCTTTGCTCTCGACATCGTAGGCTGCGATAAAGCGAGGACCACGTGGTCCGCGAGGGTCATCTTGTACAAGCTCATAACGACGTCCGCGCAAAAAACCAGGATTACTGGAGAGGACTTCCGGACGATGCGTATTGCTATAAAAGGCGTTGAAATCAGCTACATCTTTAGCGCTGGTATCGGCAGGGATATCCATACCGACCCAGTACGTATACAAGGCATCACTCATCGACGATCCTTATCCGCTCAAGCCAACTTAAACATCGGGATTCCAGGACCGTCTTCGCTCGGCTTGAAAGTAACAATCACTTTCTGACCAATACGTATCGTATCCAGATCACAATCAACGATATTGGTGAGCATGGTCACACCTTCGTCGAGCGTGACATAGGCGATTGCATAGGGCGTGGGACCGGAGGCGCGCGTCACGCTATAGCTATAGACGGTGCCTGTTCCTTTTGATTCTTTCCATTCTGTTTTATCGCTAAAACAAAATGGGCACAATGCACGAGGATAATGATGGTACTGACCGCAGTCATTGCAATACTTCAACAGAAACTTGCCCAGCGTCGCTGCCTCGAAATACGTCTCGTCGCCATAATTCAATTTTGGGGCGGGGATTTTTCTGTCTTGATAAGGTGTGCTCATCTTACTTACTCCCTTTCCATAATGAGTGTGGCACTGCCATGGCGCGTGCTCAGTGAGCCGCCTGTGCCATGCGCGAGCGCGATATCGCAGTTTTTGACCTGAACCATCGGGTGGGCTTCGCCACGCAATTGACGGACAGCTTCGATGATCTTGGTGATCCCACCGCGGTTAACAGGATGGTTATTACACAAGCCACCACCATCGGTGTTGAATGGCAGCTTGCCTACGCCGGAGATCAGGTTCCCATCCATCACAAACTTTCCACCCTCGCCTTTTTTGCAAAAACCAAGATCTTCCAGTGTCATGATGACTGTGATGGTGAAGCTATCGTAAATAGATGCGTATTTGATATCACTCGGTTTAACACCAGCCTCGGCAAATGCAATCGGGCCCGAGCGCACTGCGCCCGTATAAGTGATGTCTACTTTGCCGCCCATCTGCCCCTTTGGCGACTCACCTGCACCAATCAGTTTGACCAATGGGCGTTTCAGCGTTTTTGCAATCTCGGGACTGACAACAATCACTGCTCCACCGCCATCCGTCACCACACAGCAATCCATACGATGCAAGGGGTCTGCGATCATAGGTGAATTCAGGACGTCCTGGACGGTCACAACTTTTTTCAGATAGGCATTGGGATTATGTTGCGCATGCTGCGATGCTGCAACCTTTACCCAGGCCATTTGTTCGTTGGTCGTACCAAACTCATACATATGGCGCATCGCTGCCAAGGCATAGAGATTGACTGTGACAGGGCCGTAGGGCATTTCAAATGGCGTGTCGGGAATTGCCGAATCCAGCTCACGCACAATCGTACCTGGCCGGCCAAATCCTGCACAGGTAATCAGCGCAACGCTACATTTACCGGCGGCGATCGCCTCTGCAGCATGCGCAACCAGGTATAGGTAAGACGAGCCACCCGTATTAGTCGAGTCCGAATGCTTAACAGTCAGGCCCATGTAGTCGATCATATTGATGCCACCGAGCCCACCAGGCGCGTCGGTCGAGCAAAAATATCCGTCCACATCATGAATGGTCAGTCCGGCATCCTCAAGTGCCCCTTTGGCACACTCAGCATGGAGTTGTGCGAGGGATTTATTCTCTATCTTGCGTGCGGGATGCTCAAAGATCCCGGCGATATACGCCTTGCCTCGTATGCTCATTTCTTACTGTCTCCGTAAATCTTTTTTAGCCCAAAATTTATTCTTTTGGGTCGATATGCTTTATTTGCAAATACCGTACTGTTTTATACCACTCATTGCTTGAACAACCAATATTTGCACTGGAGATCAATAACTTGACGAACGGAACCACCATGCGGTTTACTCGGGATACCTCACATCACATCGCATCACATCAACCGCAAGATTACAAAAAAATGTCAAAAATCTTTGCTTATTTTTTTATTGCAGCATTTTCCTGCTTGCAGATTGGCGTGACCAATGCAGCAGAATTCCCTGACAAAAGCATCAGAATTGTCGTCCCTTTTCCTGCAGGTGGAGCGGCCGATACCTTAACCCGTGTGATTGGCGTGAAGCTCTCCGCGATCCTTGGTCAAGCTGTTGTTGTACAAAACATGCCTGGTGCAGGCACGATCATTGGTACATCCAACGTAGCGAAGTCAGCCCCCGACGGTTACTCACTCCTCATTATTGCCAACAGCTTTCTGATTAACGCAAAACTTCAAAAAGAATTGCCCTATGACGGACTCAACGCGCTCACTCCTGTCGCGATGCTGGTCAACTCTCCGCAAGTGATTGCTGTAAATGCCACTAGCCCGTACAAAAATTTTGCAGAGCTATTAAATAAATCAAAAGAGTCTGGCAGCGCGATGAGCTATTCAACGGTCGGTCCTAACACCTCACAAAATATCGCTGGTGAGTTATTGAAGTCGCGTACCGGACTGGCGGCAGTTTATGTTCCCTTTGCCGGTGGTGCCTTGGCAGGTAATGCTGTCGCAGGAGGTCATGTCACCATGGTATTAACTAACTGGAACGAGATCACAGCGAACGTCCAGTCTGGCAAACTGCGCCCCTTGGCTGTGACAACCAAACAGAGGATTGAACCACTCAAAGATACGCCAACGCTTATCGAGCTTGGCTATCCCGAGGTAGATGTTGATGTCTGGTTTGGCGCAGCCGCGCCACGAGGTACGCCACCCGCGGTGCTAGACAAACTGTCTGAATCATTTAAAGCTGCCATCGCGGATCCCGAAGTTCAAAAGCAACTGGTCGCCGCAGGCTTTACACCTGACTATCAAGACCGCCAAGTATTCACCCAAAAGATCAAGACTCAATACGAATTCTTATCAAAACTGATTGATGAGATGGGGATGAAGGCTGAGTAACATAGCACCCTAAAAGATAGCACCCTGAGAGTCTTAAAAATCATTGACGCCCGATGATGCTATTTGACGCGCGCGCCCTCTGCCTGACCTAATGCAGCAGTGGGATCCCCGGTTAGATCTGCCGCAAGAAATTGTGGCGACTCCGGCAAGGCCAGCACGAGATTATTGGCATCCATCACCTGAAGCTTCAGGTTAGATGCTTTGATCCCAAGCACATGACCACCGTGCTGATGATCAGCCGATAGCAAGTGCAGGTGGTAGCCAGGAATGTTAAGGGTTTTGGCATAGCCCGGCGACCAAAATCCAAGTAACGTGCCAGCAAAATTATTCAATTTAAATTCAGACTGATGACTCGTAGCAGTAACTAGATCCTCACCTGGAGCCGACTTACACGCTACGCGATAATGAAGCTCTTCAAAAACACCGTCTATGCGAATCGCTGCAAAAAGATTTTCCGAATGACGATACTGCTCAAGCTGCGAGCATAAGTCTTCCCAGCTGCTTACGGCATCAATCGTCGCACGTCGATCGGCTTCAAATTCAGTACTCACCCAGAAAGGGGCCGTGGCTGTGTCCGCGGGTTGAATAACCGAGCCATTACCAAGTGCCTGATAAACGTGACCATCAAGCATGAGTCCCTCACCATTAAGGGAATCAAAAGTACCCAACCCGAAATCACCATGCGCCTTAATGTCGCCGACCGAAACACAGCCCTGATAGACGCCCTGAACCAGCGCTGCAGACGTTGAAACCTGATAAAGCGTGTGATGTTCAACTCCAAGCGCTTTCGCCAACGCATCCTGGACCACGTGATCGAGCGACTCACCCGTCTCCTCACAGCGCTTTTTAAGGGCTTGCAGGAGGGTTTGAGAGAGGTTTACGTTGAGAGGGGAGCTACCCGGTATTTTTGAGTGAGCCATGGCAATCAATTGAGGTAACTTTGGTGGACATCTTGCATCAGGCGCTGATTCAAACTGTAATCAACCGGGACATGAATGATCACGGGCACGTCGGATTTGAAGGCTTCGTCAAAGACGCCTGGCAACTGGTCCGGTGAGGTAATGCGATAACCTTTGCAACCAAACGATTCAGCAAAGGTGACGGGATCGTAGTTACCAAGTTGTACCCCGGCACTTTCACCGTAATGTGCAACCTCTTGAAACGAAACCATGTCGTAGGAATGGCTGTCCCAAACCACGTGAACGAACTTAGCACCCACTCGGACAGCCGTTTCTAATTCAGTTGCGGTGAACAAGAAACCACCATCTCCAGAGCTAGAAAGCACACGCTGGCCAGGATAAATCAAACTCAAAGCAATGGCCCATGGCAGTGCGACACCTAGCGTCTGCTGGCCATTACTGACCAAAACCTGACGCGCGTGGTCAGCGGCGCAATAACGATTTGTCCAGATGTAGTTAGAGCCAACGTCAAGGGCAACGTGGGTACCCGCCGTCATCTGCTTTTGTAGCTCTCGAATGAGGCGCAGTGGCTGAACGGGAAAGCCGTCCATCTTGTCGCCTTCGGCAATAGTGGATTGCAATTCTGCGAATGCACTTTTAGCGGCTGCAAGATAATCACGATCAATTGTTACGTTGACTTTTTCTGCGAGCACATTGAGTGATGCGCCAATATCACCAACAAGCTCTGCTGTCGGGAGGAATGCATTGTCTTGGTCTGCAACGATCGTATCCACACAAACTACCGGGCGACTCTTTCCTGTATTCCAGATAGAAGGATCATATTCAATCGGGTCGTATCCAATCGCGAGGATCGCGTCCGCTTGATCGAGGATTTTATCGGCTGGTTGATTACGAAATAGTCCGATACGTCCAGCGTAAGTTGACCCACCTTTGCCCTCCACCCAAGCCCCAGCGCCCTGGAATGTGGAAATGTACGGGATACCTGTCTTTTTCAAGAAAGCAACCAATGCATCCGCAGTATCTGCAGTCGATGATTGCATACCAAGTAAAACAATAGGACGCTTAGAGGAGTTCAGCACAGCGGCGGCTTGCGCCACCGATGACTGAGAGCCTGCGCCCATACCGATTGACTTGCCCCACGGGGCATTGATATCGCCCGGATAATCCGCCAAGCCAATATCTTTAGGTAAGGAGACAAATACAGCGCCAGGTCGACCACTTTCAGCTACACGGATTGCATTGCCAAAAACCTCACCGACCTGATCTGTGGTCAGAACCTCTGCCGAAAATTTAGTTGCTGGTTTCATCAGCGACGTCGCATCAAGCGATTGATGGGTCTTTTTCAGGCGCTCATCAACAGGCACCTCACCGCCAATGGCGAGCACTGCATCTCCCTCGCTGGTTGCTGTCGCTAAGCCCGTGACCAAGTTCGTCACACCCGGGCCGGATGTCGCGACGCAGACGCCAATCTTACCGGTTACCCGGCCGAAGGCTGCAGCCATGAATGCTGCATTTTGCTCATGACGGCAGAGCACTAATTTGATCTTTGAATGTTTAAGGGCAATAAAAAGGCTATCGATCTTTGCGCCAGGCACTCCAAAAACATGCGTGACCCCGTGATTTTCGAGAATTTTTACGATTGCATTTGAGCAATTTTTCAGATTATTGGGCTGGGTCATGCTATGCCTTTTTACAAAGAAATGTAGGTGTAACTATGGGTACAGATGTGTTCGCACATCATATTGACGCATTACAAAAATTATATTGTAAATAGGCTACATTCTCTAATAAGAGTTTTACTGGATTGATAGATCGCCAAAATGGTATCCCTATCGATCCCAACAACAGACCAAAAAGGAATCTGCATGCCTGCCCAAGAAAATGGTTTCGCCCTATTCCACGATCCGCTACAAAATCGCGGTTCTGCTTTTACTCCAGACCAACGTGCAGCGAATGGTCTGGAGGGACTACTCCCCCCGGCAGTCGACACGCTTGAGATACAGGTAGCCAGAATCCATCTGCAGCTGAGCGCATTAGATTCCGACATGCAGAAATATCTGCTGCTTTCCGATCTGCAGGCTCGCAACCAAACGCTTTTCTTTGCAGTCATCATGTCAGACCCCGCCACGTTCATGCCCCTGGTTTACACACCAACGGTCGGTGAGGCCTGTCAAAAGTTCGATCACTTTTATCGTGCTCCGCGTGGCGTTTATCTGCCCATCACCGCCAAGGGACGACTGAAAGAACTGCTGCAGAATTGGCCCCAAAAAGATATCCGCTTCATTGTTGTCACAGATGGAGAGCGCATCCTGGGGCTAGGTGATCTGGGCGTGAACGGCATGGGCATTCCCGTTGGCAAGCTCTCGCTCTACACCGCTGTTGCAGGTGTGCCCCCAGAGCTTACGCTGCCCATTACCCTAGATGTCGGCACCAATAATGAACAATATCTAGAGGATCCGTTGTACCTGGGTCTGAGACAACATCGCGTGCGCGGCGCTGAATACGATGCCTTCATCGACGAATTCGTGCAAGCCATCCAGTCGCTTTACCCGAAGTCATGCCTGCAGTGGGAAGATTTCGCCAACATCAATGCGGTGCCAATTCTTGCGCGATACAAAGACAAGATCTGCACCTACAACGACGATATTCAGGGCACAGCATCGGTTGCGCTGGCCGGGATCTATGGCTCGCTACGCATCTCAGGCGAGAAACTCACCGAACAGCGTTTTCTGTTTATGGGTGCAGGATCCGCGGGGACCGGTATCGCCGAGCTCATCAGCGAAGCGATGTTACTTGAAGGGCTCACAATCGAGCAGGCTCGCGCCCGTTGTTTCCTGTTTGATGTGAATGGGCTTCTGGAATCGTCACGCAGTGATATCGCCGATTTTCAAAAACCATTTACGCATGCTCACGCCCCGACTAAAAACTTTGTTGAGGCGATCGAATCCATCAAGCCAACGGCCATCATCGGCGTCAGTACGGTCCCTAAGCTGTTTAACCAGCAGGTCATCGAAGCCATGTCGCGCGTGAACGAACGCCCAATTATTTTCCCCTATTCCAACCCGACTTCGCGCTCGGAATGCACTGCCGAAGAAGCCTATAAATGGTCGAACGGTAAAGCGATTTTTGCAAGTGGCAGTCCCTATCCTCCTGTCGAGGTCAACGGGCAGAAATTTATCCCTGGGCAAGGCAATAACGTCTATATTTTCCCCGCCATGGGCATGGCAGTGTTAGCCACGGAGTCCTCGCGCGTCACAGAGGCCATGTTTATCGTGGCAGCCAAAGCAGTCGCTGAGCAGGTTGGCCAGGAATCTCTCGATAGTGGTTTGATCTATCCGCCGCAGTCCCAGATTCTTGATGCGTCACTACATACCGCCGCAAAAATTGCGACGTATATTTTTGATAATGGATTAGCGCGTGTACCTCGCCCGGCGGATATCGAATCGCATATCAGGGCAATGGCCTACAAACCTGCTTATTCTTAAATAACGAAAAAGGGCAAACCTCTCACGGGGTTGGCCCTTTGCCCATAGCATTTTCAATGCATGCCAAGACTTCGGCCTCTGACGACCCAGAGGCAATGCAATGCGTCACGCATAAAAGGGTTACGTATTTTTAAAATTCACTTCCGCGGCAAGATCACACCAGATCCCGCCAAAAACGGATAGCGCGCAAAAATCGCAGCCATCATGTTCTGCACCATGGCATCTGAATCTGCTTGTTGAGCATTGCCCACGAGCGAGGTGCCAACCCCCTCCCACACCAGCTGCTTACGCTTGGTGTCGATCAAGTCAACCTTCATTTTTCCCTCGTTGTACTGAATCACATCTGGCCCAAATGCATAACCCCCATAACCTGGCCAGGCACCATAAAAGCCTGTTCCGTATCCCCACATCATGGGCGCAGGACCGACATACTCAGTTCGACTCTGAACCTGCGTTTGAAAATTAATCAATAAATCTGGATTTATTTCATCAAAACCATAGCCTCGTGACTCCATCTGCAAGGCAGCCGCGCGCTTGAGTCGCTCAGTTAGCAGCGTTGTGTAACCAGCACGATCCGTTCCGAGCGGCTGCATAAACGCAAAAGTTCGATAGGAGGCAAAATCAGCACTCGGATCATAATCGCTACGCACAACTGGGGCATTACTGCAGGCAGCCAAGAGGCCAACCACTGCGAGTACGAACAAGCTACGAACAATAGAATTCATCGATATTCCATATTCAATGAGAGATTGGCTGTTGGTTGATTCTAGTAGAATGTGGCTCATGATGAAGAAAAAAATTGCCATTGCCTGCCAAGGTGGCGGGAGCCAGACCGCCTTTACATCTGGTGTACTCCAACAGCTATTTTCCAGTGGTGTTCAATCATCACATGAAATCGTAGCTCTGACAGGCACATCTGGCGGGGCGCTTAACGCTGCGCTAGCTTGGTACGGCATGCTTCAGAATGCAGCCGGTGACTCAACCCCGGTTCATACGCGAATCGAAAATTTTTGGAACGAATTGAAAGCCAGTGGCCCGATGGAGCAGTGGCTGGACTATATTGCCACCCATGTGATGCGAGCGATGGGCGCGGGTCATCTTCCAAAGTTCGAAAACAGCCCGTCATCTCCCATGGCCTCGATCATGCATCAGGCTATGACGCACCTGCTCCCTCGTAACAATTATCTTGATTTCGAAGGTTTGATAAAGTCGCATATTGACTTTAATGCCATCAAGACGCTAGTGAATACACAGAGTCCGACTTTGCTAATGGGTGCGGCAAATGTCTTGTCCGGAAAAATGAAAATATTCAGCTCGCGTGAGGAGCAGATCATCCCAGAAATGATTCTAGCCTCAGCTGCGATCCCGAGTATTTTTCCGGCAGTCCAGATTGGGGATGAGTACTACTGGGATGGATTGTTCTCTGCCAACCCTCCCATAAGTGCTGCTATACGCAAGATATATATGGGTACACACCGATTTCCTGATGAGATCTGGATCGTCATGATTGATCCGATCAAATATACAAAAGTACCGACCTCGGCTGACGACATTCTTGAGCGTCGCACACAAATGACCAGCAACATTTCCGTGATCCATGACCTTGAGAAAATGGCATTGCTATCAATGCATGCCAAAAGTGGAGATCTTAAAAAAGAATATCTGGAATCAGTAGGATTTACGCACGCAGTAGATTTATCGATACGTTTTATCAAGATTTCCGATGTCGTTCAGAGCCAGCTTGATTATTCGAGCAAGCTCTCCCGTAGTCCTCAATTGATTGACTCCCTTGTTGCAGATGGAAAAACTCAGGCCGCTGCATTCATGCAGACATTGTCGAAACCGGGTCTATCGCCTCAAGAGGCGTATGAGGCAATGACCAATTCGGATTTAGTGTAAGTTTTCAGTGGGGCTAATCACTCCGTACGTCAGCGCACAGACTCCTTACCTCTCATCCCAGATACTCACTCAGTAGATGGAGAGGCACTTTGCATGAAAAAAACAAACCAGTCAGTCCACCCAAGCCACCCGCCATCAACCGCCAGCTGTGGCTGCGTTTTCTAACAATCGCCAGACCATACTTTGTTTCAGAACAACGCTGGACGCTCAGGGCAGGACTCGGCCTGCTCAGCGTTCTATTGCTCCTGCAAACAATTAGCAGCGTGATGTTTAACCGCGAGACAGGCGAGTTCATTTCCGCACTAGCTGATAGAGACGGCTCACGCTTTTGGGGCTCGATCTGGCGCTACGGATATATTTTGACCGCGGCTATCCCTATTTTCAGTTATTACTATTTTTTGCAAGACACCATCGCTTTACGCTGGAGAAAATGGCTGACTCATCAATTTATGCAGCGCTACTTTAAGGAACGCGCCTACTACCAGCTCGGTCAAGCAAACGTAATTGATAATCCGGATCAGCGCATCGCCGAGGACATCAATACCTTCACTTCACAATCCTTATACTTTGCGACGGTCGTCGTGGGTTCTATCATTCAAATCATTGCATTTGGCGGCGTGCTCTGGTTGATCTCACCCAACCTCATTTATTTTCTGATCGGCTACTCAGCCTTTAGTTCCTGGTTTACCGCCAGGGTGTTTGGTAAGCCCCTTATTGGGTTAAATTTTCTCCAACTACAACGCGAAGCAGATTTTCGATTTGGATTGGTACGCGTGCGAGAGCACTCGGAACCGATTGCTTTTTATGACGGTGAAATTCGAGAGATCACCTTGCTGCAGCGTCTGTTCTCTTTCGTCTTTATCAACCAGACGCGTGTTTTAAGCTGGAAATTCAAGCTCAATCTCTTTCAATTTTCACACACCTTTCTCACCGCGGTCATCCCCACCGTGATTATTGCCAGCGACGTGTTGTCCGGTCGCTTAGAGGTCGGGTTAGCCGTGCAGGCAGCCGGCGCCTTTGCAGCGATGTTGATTGCGCTCACCGTGATGGTCAATCACTTCGAGGGCTTGAGCCGCTTTGCTGCAGTCGTTGAACGGCTCTATACCTTTTCGCAAGCGCTTGACACCCAGTCATCGCAAACGACTGACCAAAGCGACAAAAAGATTGTGATCCAACGGGGCACCTCGCTCACCTGCAATCACCTGTCCATCTGTACCCCAACAGGCGAAAGAACACTGATTAAGCAACTCAACTTGTCCGTAAATCCAAATAAAGGCCTCATGATCATCGGTGAGAGTGGCACAGGCAAAAGCTCCTTGCTAAGGGTCATTGCGGGACTGTGGACGACCGGCTCGGGAGAGATCGTGCGTCCCTCCATACATGAGTTGCTGTTCTTGCCACAACAACCCTACCACCCGCTCGGCGATCTGCGCTGCCAGCTGAGCTATCCACAAGTTGACAAAACAATATCAGACGAAGAGATGCTGCATTGTTTGGATTTGGTTAACCTCTCCTCTCTGACAAAACGCTGCGGAGGCCTGAGCGGCGAAATAGACTGGGCCAAGGTGCTCTCCGTAGGAGAACAGCAACGTCTATCCTTTGCACGCGCACTTCTTGCCAAACCCCGCTACCTTTTGCTCGACGAATCCACCAGCGCACTCGATGCGGCGAACGAATCGCGCCTGTATTCACAACTGAGTGGGATGGATATCACGCCTATTAGCGTGAGCCACTGGAGGAAGTCGGCTTCGCGTGCCATTCTTATCATCATTTCGATTCCTCCAATTTAGAAAATCAGCTGGCATTACATCATAAATGGGGTAGAGCCGGGGAGAGCCCACTAGCTTTGCGGTCTTTATTAGCGGGGCAGCCCTGACTACATTACAAACCGCCTAAGTTTTTGATGGACAAGCAAATCAAGCACTTGGTGTCCAGTTCATCTTTCTAAATGTTGGGACAGCTTCATGTGAAGATTGTTTTCAGAACCTCTGTTTTTGAATAATCCGGAATTCGAACCTGATAGGTTGGCCCACTGCGCCCTTTCGACCCATATCGGTCAATTAACTCACACTTGTGGACTACTGCTACGTCGCGGGAGCAGAGCCGAAGAGAGCAACATGTTACTGGGCTATCGCCAGACAGTGGGCCTTGCCGAAGCGGGTTGGCTCGAGCGAAGGGTTAGGCCGATGACAGGCGCCTGACTTGACTTTGCATTCTTTATTTGACCTTTGATGCGAGCACGTGCGCAACGATCGCATTTGCGTGCCCGTGACCCATGCCATGTTCTGACTTCAGCCAAGCAACCATTTCCATGTGTTTCATACCATTTAGCTTGCCAACTAGGTCTAGCCAATGCTCAATTTTTTTACCATATTTATTCTCGATGGATGGGAAGTAAGACGCAGGCCCCTTCACCTTTTCAACAGTTACCATTCTTCTCTCCAATGTGTCGATATTTTGGTGACCTTGGCATCAAACTTCGACCGCTGACGAATGTGCCAAGCATCAATTTTATTGGCGATTTAGTCAATTGGACAGCGGATCTGAACGACCATCTTTTGTAGTATCGCTTTGGACGTTAAAAGAGGTAAATCCCCTATTTATGGGGCTTACAGAGGATTTTTTGGATTTTATAGGATGTCTTGAAACAGCACCCTGGCGGGGCAGCGCTAACAACATCACAAACCGCCTGAGGTGCTGAAATCTCAGGTTCTTTGCTTTTGGTCTGCGAGAGGGATACTAACTGCCCGTGAGTTGTTACTCTTCGGCAAGTATGAGCGGCAGCATCTTGCGTACATCGCCATGTAAAGATGTCAGCGTGCTTTCAAATGAAAGCTGCGGCATGTTCTCTCGAACCAATCTTGCCACGATTCGAGCTTGCTCAAAGTCGCGCGGCTTTTTAATTGTTTCTCGGGTTGCTAGACCAGAGAGCCAAGCTTTATGTAATGCAAAAGCTCGTGGGTCTGGCACCCGCATTGGCACAGGCCAACCGTCTTCATCGATGGCAATCGCGTCGAGTTTGGGAGAGTTCAACAGCCACTGCAATCCCGGCACCTCGACTGCAACAAGATCAGACTGGGCGAAGGTAACAAGGTCAGTGGTATGCATGCCACGCGGTGCAGTCACGAGGTCAACCATGAATTGGCCGGCATTGGCGGCTCGGTAGCCATTTTCACGAACGCACTCAAACGTTTTATCTGCGTTTTTTAACAGCCCCAGCAGGCCGTTACCGTCTAGTTTTTCGGATACGACAGTCATTTTTTTACGCCCATCGTAGAGCAAGTCAACGTCACCTGAGGCAAGTAATTCGAGTAAAAAATGAGCACCTCCCTCTGCCTCATAGGCATACAGTGCTTGGGTACCAATGACAGTAAAGCTTTCGTAAACTCCGGCTCGTTCGAGTTCGCGAAGCACGCGAGCTACAACACGAGGGACACGATTTAACCTCAAGGCTTTATTGAGTCTGGCTTGCTCTTGAATTTTTTCGGTAATTAAAAGAAAGCGCTCTTTTGCCGCTTGGCGGCCAGCAGAAAAAACCGCTAATAAATCCTCGGTTTGCGGCGACCGTGGCCCAAACGACTTACCGTTGCCGCGTCGATCCTGATCTCTGAACAGATATTCTGTACCGCGTACCGTTTTCCAGCGCATACCGTAGGTGTAGGACGCAGCATGACTATGAGCAGCACGATAGTTTTCGTAAAGCTGCGCGGTATTGACTTGGTGAAGTCGCTGTTGATTCGAAAATGATTTCAATTTGTTTCCGGCAAAAATGGTATTTAGCTATTTTGCCGGAAACAAACAATTAAATCAATGCCTGTTTCCGGCGAAATGCGTTTATCAAGTTTTTGCCGGAAACGCAGATAAGCGACATCGTGGCGGTGTAAGTGAGGCGCTTACTGTGTTTCGTATTCCATCCGAAGGTGCAAAAGCGCAGTTGGCTTAGGTCACAAAATATTTTGTAACATATAAATCGACGCTGTCAATTTAGCAGTTGTTTACTTTGCGTAAGCACAAGATTTTTTCTGTTGATGGATAGGATGCCTATGATCTACAAAGACCGAATGACCGCTAGATGGAGGGCGACTTTGTCGTGTTTTTGATTGGCATGCGGATCAACAAACCATTAGCAGTTCACAAGTATTTACCCGTGCTAAATGCGATGCCAAAAATGCTACGGGAACTTTATACAAGACCAGAGTTGGGTCTGATTCACCATGAAATGTGGTTTTCCCGAACGATCATTTTGGTTCAATACTGGCGTTCCATGGAGCAGCTCATTGATTACGCAAAGAACAAAGATTCGGCACATTTACCAGCTTGGCAAGCATTCAACAAGGCTGTTGGTACAGACGGTAGTGTTGGCATATGGCACGAAACCTACAAAGCCAGCCCCGGTACTTATGAGAACGTGTACGCGAACATGCCTGCCTTTGGTTTAGGGAAGAGCCCTCAGTTCGAAATAGTTTTGGCGGGGCAGAATGAATAACATCACAAACGGCCTGAGGTGCTGAACTCTCAGGTTTTTAGCTTTTGGTCTGCGGGAGGGATACTAACCACTCAGGCTACGCTGACTTGCCTTTGCCCGCTTGTACTCTTTCCACAATTCAACCGCTTGATCCCTTGCATTGGCATAATCAACTTAATTTGTAGGTATTATTCAGTGTAATGTTGATAAGTTTTAGTGCTCATACAGTTAGTTTGTATTAGGGGAACTTGAATGAACACTTCCAAAGTAAAGCCATTGAAATGGCTTGCTTTTTTATTCTCCGCAACCTTTCTTTTTAGTGGTTGTAGCGAGAAAGCTGATCCAGTTGCGCAAGCGGCCAAGAGGGATGTGGCTGCCGGAATACAAAGGCCAAGTGTTCCCGAGGTCAAGGCTATCGCTGAGGAGGGATTTATATATGGACTTCCTCTCGTGACGAATTATGCGATCAATTACGATTTCTTCGTGAATCGTAATTCTGGGCAATGGAAGGCTCCTTTCAACGAGATCTTCAACGAGAATCGTGTTTTTACTTACAAAGATACATCGGTTGTTGCGCCGAATAGTGATACGCCATATTCAATGCTTGGCATGGACTTACGAGTCGAGCCGTTAGTCGTTTCTATTCCTGCTGTTGATAAAAAACGCTACTTTTCAGTGCAATTAGTCGATGCGAACACCTTTAATTTTGGATACATGGGTAGTCG